>CAIMVC010000030.1 GCA_903844825.1 uncultured Burkholderiales bacterium
AGCTGCTGTTGCTGCCACTTTCGAACCGACCCGTTACTGATTCAGTCTCAGTCAAAGTCGCTCTCGCGTAACCTAGTCGTCCGAACACGTCAACAGCCTCATTGAGCTTGGCTTTTGGCTTGACATAAAAACCGAAGACGTAGCCAACCTCCAACTTGCTGTCGATTTTTTTACCGTTGAGCTTGACGTCTGAATTGCCCATACCAGTGGCAAGCATGCCTTCGACCGCCAGATTGGGGGCGATTTCGTACCCAGCAATGCCACGAACAGCGCCCGGTGAAGCCTTGAACGTATCGCCGGAATCTGAAGCGCTGAACTTCAAGGCCGAGTAGCCAATCTCGCCGTAAATTTGCGCATGGGCGGAGATCGAAACGATAGCCGTCGCAGCAAGAAGTATTGATTTTTTTACAATTTAGTCCTATTTAGAGGTTAAAAAAATATTACTTAAATTTTAACCCAATGAAATAAATGCGTCATTTAAATTGCATGAATTCCAAGCCGCGGACCAAGGCTAGCCGATGATCAAATCGGGTAAATCAACGAGTTCAGGATCATCTCGCTGTCGTACACGCACAGGCGGCTGGCGAACTTCAGGCCGGCTGGCGTCTGGACAATCTCGTCGATGTAGCGGCCCACGCTGTAGACCTCGCTCACGCCGGCCGGCCGGCAGCGGAACACGGCGTAGGAGGTCTGGGCCTGGATGCGTCCGCCGGCCTGCCCCATGAGCCGGGACGGGCTGATCACGTGGCGCGTGTAGTAGGGGCCGTGGTAGATGGTCTGGGTGACGCCGTAGACGCGGTCTTTCATCATGCCGCGGCTCTCCAGAGCGATCAAGGCCAGCGGCAGGCCCCGGTCGAAGTTCTCTCGGGCCTGCACCTTGTAGTGGGCCTGTTCCAGAAAAAAATCAGGCCAGTCGTCAAAGCGCTTGTCATCGAGCGCGGCTGCGTAGGCGGTGTTCAACTGGTCCAGCGCAAACTGCAGTTGCAGCTCAGCTAAGCTAACAGGCGCCTGCTGCGCCGGGTTGGGTGCCTGGCTCATACGGCCATCACTTTCTTCCAGTACGCATACATGCTGCGGATCAGGGTTTCGGTGACCATGTGCTCGGTCGCCTCGGTACCGGTGCCGCCGAGCTCACACAGGGTGGCGCCGCCATCGCCCCATTGCTTGAAGCCGTCCTGACTGAACTCGATCACCTCGCCATCGTCGGCGCTGACAAAACCGGCCGGGCCAAACAAATTGGCCTGGCGCAGCCGGCGCTGGGTCATCTCGGGTGTGTCGTCGCTCAAGCCAAAATGAGTCCAAACAAAATCAAACTCGCCGGTTCCACGCGGCACGATCTGCCGGGTGCTCAGGGAGTTGACCTGCTGCTGAATGATCAGACCCGGAAACAAGGTAATCATGGTCACGGTCGGGGTGATGCTGCTGCCGGGGTTGGCCGGGTCGTCGATGGTCCACCAGGGCTCGGGCACCACGTCCAGCAAACGATCATCGTGCAAGGTCATGTTGGCCTTGAAGCTCGTCACACCTTCGGTGACGGCCGCCTGCCCGCCTTCGTTGCGGCGCGAAATCATGACCGCGTGACGCCCTTGCCCGTCCATCACCATCCGGCTCTTCTGGTCCGCACGCCACAGCCCGAAGGTCACGAACCAAGTGTGCAGCAGACCGGGGTGATAAGGGTCCTTGATGTTCTCCATCATCAGCTTCCAGTTGCCTGGAATGCGCTGGCGGTTGTAGCCGAGCAGCGTGAGCTCGCGCCCCTTGAAAATACGGTCCAGCCAGGGCATGATCTGCGGCCCGAGGTAGTCTTCGAGCGGCTCGGCGTCGGCACTGAAAGTGGCGAACACCAGGCCGTGCAGCACGGCCACACGCAACTTGGTCAGGCCGTGGTCCTTGATGTCAAAGCCTTCAGGCATGCCGCCATTGACGCAGTCGCCGTCCTTGACGCCGTCTTTGAACGGCAGCCCAGCCAGGTCGCCGTTGAGCTTGTAAGTCCACTGGTGGTAGGGGCACACGAAGCTGCGGGCATTGCCGTGCGGCTGCTGGCAAAAACGAACGCCACGGTGGGCACAGCGGTTTTCGACGACGCGAATCCCGTGGTCAGTGGCGCGTTCCCGGGGTCCCACTCGGTCGCGCACCAGCAAGACCTGGCGCTCGCCGATTTGCGTGAGCTTGTAGTCACCCACGTGGGGGATTTCGGTGCTCAGCCCGACGTAGGACCAGTGCGGGCCGTAGAAGATTTTTTCGAGCTCTTGCTGGTAGAGCTGGGGGTCGGTATCGGCCCAAAAGGGCACGCGACTGGAACCGGGCCGGTCCCAGCGGGAGGGGGTTTGGGGTGCGTTCATGAAAAACTCTTTCAGCCGCGAGCAGAAAGCGGCGGGCTCACTATCTTCAATGATAAGCCCGCGCAAAGGGCCTCTGAAACCCAACCTTAGCACCAGGGCCGCGACGTCTTTGCCGTTCGCCCTGCGCTGGTCGAAGGGGTACCTCGGTCCCCCTTAGATACCTCCCTTCGATACATCCCTTCGATACCTCAGGGCGAACGACTGAGGAGGTGTACCGCGCCGTTCGGCGAGTCGAAGAGTTCCCCGCGGTTAGCGCAGCTCGCAGGGGTGGGCCGCCACGCGGGCGAGTACTTCGCTGCGCGTGGGTGGCACGCAACCGCGCCGCATCACGCAGACGCTGGCACTGGCCACGGCACGCGCCAGCAGTGCCCGGGCGGCCGCCGTATCCAGCGGTGCCAGCAGGTCGTCGCCGCGCTCGAGCAAGGCCGCCAACAGACCCGCCAGGAAGCAGTCGCCGGCGCCCACGGTGTCGACCACGCTCAAGAGGCCGGCTTCGCGGGCCTGCCAGCTCGGGCCATCGCGCGTCATCAAGATAGCGCCGTCAGGCCCCAGCGTGAGCACCAGCCAGCGGGCCTGGCTGGCGTCCAGCAGATTACGGGCGCGGCTGGGTGCGTCGCTGCCGGCAACGGCCAGGTGCTCGAGGTCTTCATCGCTGACCTTGATCAGGTCGGCATGGCTCAGCGCTGCCAACACGCTCTGGCGGTAGGCCGGCAAGTCAGGCATGACAGAAGGCCGCAAATTGGCGTCGACCACCACCAGTGCCCCCTGCTCGCGCTGGCGCTGCAGCCAGGGCAGGTAGTGCACGCCGTCTTCCGGCGCCAGCGCCAGGGCGCCGGTGCACACCACACGCAGTGCAGGCGCCGCAGCGCAGGCCGCGTTCAGGCCTTGGGCGGTGATGGCGCGGTCGGCCACACCCTGGCGGTAAAAGGCGTAATCGGGGTGACCCGCCTCATCGAGCCCGACCACCGCCAGCGAGGTGACGGATTTGACCGGCTCGGGCTGCGCCAGTTGCACCCCATCGTCAGCCAGTGCGCTGGCCAGTTGACGGCCGAAGCGGTCGCTCGACAGCGGGTTCAGGTACAGCGTGCCGACATCCTGCCGGGCCAGCGCCCGCGTCAGGTTGTAGACGGCACCGCCCAGGCAAGGCTCGAAGCGGCCGTCAGCCTGCTTGATAAGGTCAATCAGCGCTTCCCCCGCGCAGGCCACGCGCAGCAGTGACCTAGGGTTTTCCAGCATGTCAGGGTTTTCCATAACTAAAACAAGTTGATTTAATAAGTCAAACCCCACTATAGTTCATGTGCGCCAAATGCCAAATGGGTAGTTCCCCGAGGCCAGCGCCTGATCCCTTCGACTCTTTGTCTTTTTATTCACCTTCAACCCGCCAAAGCGCCCCTAACGGAGACTCCGCATGAAAAAAATCACCACCATCCTGACCCTCTCGACCTTGAGCCTGGCCGCTGCGTCGGCCTTCGCTGCCGAGCCGGTGATCGGCCTGATCACCAAGACCGAGACCAACCCCTTCTTCGTGAAAATGAAGGAAGGCGCGCAGGCTGAGGCTAAAAAACTGGGCGCCAAGCTCATCAGCGGCGCCGGCAAGGCCGATGGCGACAACGCCGGCCAGGTCACCGCCATGGAAAACATGATCGCCGCCGGTGCCAAAACCATCCTGATCACGCCCAGCGACTCCAAAGCCATCGTTCCAGCCATCAAGAAAGCCCAAGAAAAAGGCGTGATGGTGATTGCCCTGGACAGCCCGACCGACCCGGTCAATGCCACCGACGCCCTGTTTGCCACCGACAACTACAAAGCTGGCGTGCTGATCGGCCAATACGCCAAAGCTGCGCTGGGCGGCAAAAAGCCAGTCATCGCCACGCTCGACCTCTTCCCCGGCCACCCCGTGGGCGCACAGCGCCACAACGGATTCCTGCAAGGCTTCGGTCTGGCCTCGCTGGACGCCAAGAGCAACGAGCTGGCCAAGACGGCTGAAGTGGTCTGCATGGCCGACAGCTTTGGTGACCGCGCCAAGGGCCAGACCGGCATGGAAAACTGCCTGCAGAAGAACCCCGACATCAACCTCGTCTACACCATCAATGAGCCGGCTGCCGCTGGTGCCTACAACGCGCTCAAAGCTGCAGGCAAGGAAAAAGGCGTGACCATCGTGTCGGTCGACGGTGGCTGCGCTGGCATCAAGGATGTGGGCGCCGGCGTGATCGCCGCGACCTCGCAGCAGTACCCCTTGAAAATGGCCGCCATGGGCGTTGCCGCTGGTGTTGAATACGCCAAGACCGGCAAAAAAGTCAGCGGTTACACCGACACCGGCGTAACCCTGATCGCCGCCAAAGCCATCAAGGGCGTGGACAGCAAAGACGTCAAGACCGGCACCGACCTGTGCTGGGGCAACAAGTAATTAACCTGAACTGCGCTTCAGGATTGAGCGCCCGGGAGCCCAGGCTCCCGGCTCTCGGCGCACTGGCAAAGGCGAGCGCGAATCAAGCTCAGGCCAGTGCGTTAGCGGCGCGCCGCTTTCGAGTTCGTGACGCTCCCGCTCCTGCCTCGTTTCCGTTCCAATTTCCGTTTCCGTTTCCGTTTCCGTTTCCGTTTCCGTTCGTCCACGGTCCAACCCTCCAACCACCCATTGACCCAAAGCCCTCCCGATGAACACCTGGAAAGACAAGCTCCCGCCCATGGGCACGCTCGGGCCAATCATTGCCTTGCTGCTGGCCTGCGCCTTTTTCTCTAGCCAGAGCGAGCGCTTTTTGAGCAGCCAGAATTTCTCGCTCATCCTGGCCCAAGTGATGGTCGTTGGCGTGATCGCCATCGGCCAGACCTTGATCATCCTGACCGCCGGCATCGACCTGTCCTGCGGCATGGTAATGGCGCTGGGCGGCATCGTCATGACCAAACTCGCCGCCGACTTCGGCTTGTCGGCCCCCGTTGCCATGGCCTGCGGGCTGGCGGTCACGGCCTTGTTCGGGCTGATCAACGGGCTGCTCGTGACGCGGGTGAAACTGCCTTCTTTCATCGTCACCCTGGGCACGCTGAACATTGCCTTTGCGATCACGCAGCTGTACTCGGGCTCGCAAACCATCACCGACATTCCTGCCGGCATGAACCTGCTGGGCAACACCTTCGCGCTGGGCAATGCCGCCGTCACGTATGGGGTGGTGATGATGCTGGCCCTTTACGCGCTGGTCTGGTTTGGCCTGCGCGAGACAGCGGCCGGGCGCCATGTCTACGCCGTTGGCAACAGCCCTGAAGCCACGCGCCTGACCGGCATCAACACCGACAAGGTTTTGCTCGGCGTCTATGTGCTGGCCGGCGTTTTTTACGGCCTGGCCGCCATGCTCAGCGTGGCGCGCACAGGCGCTGGCGACCCCAACGCCGGGCAGACCGAAAACCTAGATGCCATCACCGCCGTGGTGCTGGGCGGCACCAGCTTGTTTGGCGGGCGCGGCCTGATCATTGGCAGCCTGATCGGCGCCTTGATCGTGGGCGTGTTTCGCAATGGCCTGACGCTCATGGGCGTGTCTTCGGTCTACCAGATTCTGGTGACCGGCATTTTGGTGATTCTGGCCGTGGCCACCGACCAACTCTCGCGCAAGGGAGCACGCTGACATGAACACCTCTGCAGCCACCCCAGCCCTCGTGATGCAGGCCCGCGGCCTGGTCAAACGCTACGGCCAGGTCACGGCGCTGGACGGCGCCGACTTTGAACTGCGCGCAGGCGAAATTCTCGCCGTGATCGGTGACAACGGCGCCGGCAAGTCTTCGCTCATCAAATGCCTCTCGGGCGCCACCGTGCCGGACGAAGGCACGATCGAGCTCGACGGGCGCAAGATCGCTTTTCGCTCGCCGATTGACGCGCGCCGTGCCGGCATCGAAACCGTCTACCAGGACCTCGCCGTGGCCCCGGCCATGACGATTGCCGAGAACCTGTTCCTGGGTCGCGAAATTCGCCGCCCCGGCTTCATGGGCAACTTTTTGCGCATGCTCGACAAAAAGAAAATGCTGGCCATGAGCATCGAGCGCATGAACGAGCTCAAAGTCGGCATCCGCTCCATGAACCAGGCGGTGGAAACCCTCTCGGGCGGTCAGCGCCAGTGCGTGGCCGTGTCCCGCGCCGCCGCTTTTGCACAGCACGTGGTGATCATGGACGAGCCCACCGCCGCGCTGGGCGTCAAGGAGGGCAACATGGTGCTCGAACTCATTCGCCGGGTACGTGACAAGGGCCTGCCAGTGGTGCTGATCTCGCACAACATGCCGCATGTGTTTGAAGTCGCCGATCGCATTCATGTGGCCCGTCTGGGCAAGCGCGCCGCGGTACTCAACCCAAAAAAAATCAGCATGAGCGACACCGTCGCCGTGATGACCGGCGCCATGAAACCCGAGAACATTCCAGCCGAGTGCCTGGCCCATTGAAAGCCGATTGAAAGCACACTGACCCATGCTCAAAGGTATTGACCCCCTGCTCTTTCCCGAGCTGCTCAAGCTGCTGGCCGAAATGGGCCACGACGACGCCCTGGTGCTGGCCGACGCCAATTTCACGGCCATGAGCCTGGGTGGCGGCAAACCGGTGCTGCGCTTGCCGGGCGTCGGCATGGCCCGGACCGTGCAGGCCGTGACGTCGGTGCTGGCGCTGGCCGCCGACGTCACTCACCCGGTCGCCTACATGCAGGTCAGCGACAGCCCGGCGGGTTACCGCTCGGCCCTGCAGCGCGAAGTGCTTGCCTGCGTCGAGCGCGAACTGCTGCCCGGCCAAAGCGCTGAAGCCGTGGAGCGCTATGCCTTTTACGAGCGCGTCAAGGCCGCTTACGCCATTGTGGTGACCGGCGAGGCGCAACCCTTTGGCAACTTTATCTTGCGCAAGGGCGCCGTCGGAGACAATCTCAGGCCATGAGTCTGAACGCCCCACCCACCCCGCAGGAGTCCGGCGACATTGATCGGCAGGAATCGTCGGGCCTGGAAGGCGCACGCCTGCGTCCACGCGGCTCCAACCATGTCGGCATGCGCCAGTTCAACGAGCGCGTGGTCCTGCAGGCCCTGCGCCTGCAAGGCAGCGCCGCCAAAGCCGACCTGGCCCGGCTCACCGGCCTGACCGCACAAACCATTGGCCTGATCACCACGCGCCTGGAAGAAGACGGGCTGGTGATTCGCCAGGAGCGGGTGCGCGGCCGTATTGGTCAGCCCTCGGTGCCATTGACCTTGAACCCGGACGGCGCCTTTTCGATTGGCATCAAGGTCGGCCGCCGCAGCACCGACTGGCTGCTGGTCGACTTCACCGGCCAGGTGCGCCGGCGCCTGTCCATCAGCTACGGCTTTCCGCATGCGCCCACGCTGCTGCCCCTGATTGGCGAGCAATTGCGCGAACTCCAGCGCGGCCTGGGCGAGCTGGCGCCGCGCCTGGTGGGCGTTGGCGTGGCGGCGCCTTTTGTGATGGGTGGCTGGCACAAGCTGCTGGGCTTGTCGGCCACCGAGTCGGAAAACTGGAACCAGATTGACCTGGCCCATGAAGTGCGGGCCATGACCGACTTGCCGGTGAGCTTTGCCCGCGACACGGCCGCTGCCAGCGTGGCCGAGCTGGTGGCCGGTCGGGGCCGCGACCTCAAAAGTTTTTTGTACCTGTTCGTCGACACTTTCGTCGGTGGCGGTCTGGTCATCAACTCGCATCCGCACGCGGGCGTGCACGGCAACGCCGGCGCCGTGGCCTCGCTGCCCCTGCCCGGTCCGGGCCGGGGCATCCCGACGCAGCTGATTCGCCATGCCTCGCTGTGGGAACTGGAAGAGCGTTTTGAGCGCCTGGGCCTGGAGCGCAAAGCCGCCTACGACGACCGGGCCCTGGACGGACCCTTTGCCGAACCCACCCAGGCCTGGCTGCAGCAAGCCGCGCAAGCGCTGGCCCACGCAGTCATCAGCGGCACTGCTTTTTTAGACCTGGACGCGGTGGTGATCGACGGCTCGCTGGGCGCTCGCCTGCTGACGGCGCTGATCGAGCAAACCCGTCTGGCGCTGGCCGGTTACGACTGGGAGGGCCTGTGGCCGCCTACGCTGCACCCAGGCAGCATCGGCTCCGACGCCCGCGCACTGGGCGGCGCGCTGCTGCCGCTGCACGCGCATTTCGCGCCCGACCCGGACCTCTTTCTCAAGGTCTGAGACTGGGCGCGGGCAGCATCAGGCAGACTGCCGACGCACTCGCCAGGCGCCCACCAGCGCGATCAGCCCTGGCACCAAAATCAACGCCCAGATGATCTTGCTCAGGTGCTTTTGCACCCACTCGAGGTTGCCAAACAAATAGCCGGCACCCGTCAGGCCCACGACCCAGATCAGCGCACCGACCACGTTAAAAAGGGTGAATTTGGCACGATTCATCTCGGCCACACCCGCCACAAAGGGCGCAAAAGTACGGACGAAAGGCATGAAGCGAGCCAAAATAATGGTCACACCGCCATAACGCTCATAAAAAAGATGGGCTGCATCAAACGCGCCGCGGTTGAAAAACCGCGAGTTTGGCCACTGAAACACCCGGGGCCCGAAATGCCGACCGATGAGGTAGTTGCACTGATCACCCAAAATCGCCGCCACCAGCAGCAAGCTCATGGCCAGCGGCAGGCTCATGGCGCCACTGCCGCATAAAGCGCCAATGATGAACAGCAGCGAATCGCCAGGCAAAAACGGCATCACCACCAAGCCCGTCTCGACAAACACAATAGCGAACATCAGGGCGTAGACCCAGGCCCCGTATTCGCGGGTGAAGGCGGCCAATTCGCGGTCTACGTGCAAAATAAAGTCGATCAGCAGGGCAACAAGTTCCATGCCGAGGATTCTGACATGGCCACCGGGCCTGTGCGTCGATCGGGAGCGGGAGCGGTGTCCTGCTCAGCCAAAACTCGGCCGACCCGCCCACGCCGTTCGCCTTGAGTAACCCAAGGGTCTCTCACTTCGATACCTTCCTTCGAAACCTCAGGACGAACGGGACCGGGAGCGGGAAAGAGTGGCCGCTTCGGGGCTGCCGAGCCGAGCCGGGCGAGCCCCTAAAATCGCTCGGTGAATACATCCACCCTGCCCTCGTCAACCGCCCCGTCGCGCCGCCCCATTCTTGACCTGCCCGACGAGCTGATCAGCCAGATCGCTGCCGGCGAAGTCGTCGAAAGGCCTGCCTCGGTGGTGCGCGAATTGGTCGACAACGCGCTTGACGCAGGCGCGCGCCAGATCACGGTGCGCCTGATGGCCGGCGGTGTGCGGCTGATTTTGGTGGAAGACGACGGCCTGGGCATTCCCCGCGAAGAGCTGCCGGTGGCGCTGCGCCGCCATGCCACCAGCAAGATAGCCTCCCTGCAAGAGCTCGAAAGCGTCGGCACCATGGGTTTCAGGGGCGAGGCGCTGGCCGCCATCAACTCGATCGCCGACATGAGCCTGCTGTCGCGCACCGACAGCGCCGACGCAGCGCACGCTTGGCAACTTGACGGGCGCACCGGCGAGCTCAAACCTGCGGCCCGCACGCGCGGCACCTCGGTCGAAGTGCGCGAGCTGTTTTATGCCACGCCAGCACGCCGCAAATTCCTCAAGACCGACGCCACCGAACTGGCCCACTGCATCGAAGCGGTACGGCGCCACGCGCTGGTGCGGCCCGACGTCGGCTTTGCCATCTGGCACGAAGGCAAGCTGGTCGAGCAATGGCGCGCCTGCCCGGCCGAGCTGGGGCCAGCCAAAGCGCTGGACCAACGCCTGGCCGACGTGCTGGGCGCCGAATTCATCGAGCAATCGGTCGCCGTCAACTACCTGGGCAGCACCCTGCGCGGCGACGGTCTGCCGCAGGTCAGGGTCTGGGGCCGAGCCGGCCTGCCCGATGCAGCACGCGCCCGCGCCGACCAGCAATTTGCCTACGTCAACGGCCGCTTTGTGCGCGACAAAGTGCTCGCCCATGCCGCCCGCAGCGCCTACGAAGACGTGCTGCACGGCCAGCGCCAGCCGGTCTACGCGCTGTACCTGGAGATTGACCCCACGCGGGTCGACGTCAACGTCCACCCAACCAAAATTGAGGTGCGCTTTCGGGACAGCCGCGAAGTTCATCAAGCCGTGCGGCACGCCGCCGAAAACGCACTGGCTGTGCCACGCGCTGGCAGCGCCACCACGGCCAGCCCGGCCGCAGACCTGACAAGCGGATCAGGCTCGACCACACCAGGGGCCAGCACATCCAAGATGATGGCGCCTTGGAGCCAGGCCGGCATGAACCTGCAACCCCGCCAGGACCACCGCGTCAACGACTTCCAGGCCATGTGGCCCGCGGCCGCCCCCACTGGCGACCCACGCCAGGACGCGGCCGGGCCCGGGTCCATCAGCGGGGCCGGCGACTCCTTCGCCGGCCTAAACGGCCTAGTCAGCACCGACGGCAGCGACGGCAACACCAGCACCGAAGGCTCCGAGAGAAACAGCCGGCCAGCCGAGCGGGCAACCGACTTGCCCTCTGGCAACTGGCCCCTGGGCCGGGCCCTGGCGCAACTCCAGGGCGTTTACATCCTGGCCGAAAACGCCAGCGGCCTGATCGTGGTGGACATGCACGCCGCCCACGAGCGCATTGTTTATGAGCGCCTCAAAACCCAGCTCGACGGCGCAGCCATCGCCAGCCAGCCCCTGCTCATACCCGCCACCTTCCCGGCCACACCGCAAGAAATCGCCACGGCCCAGGTTGCAGCCGACACCCTGCACACCCTCGGGCTGGAAATCACCCCCTTTTCACCGCGCACGCTGGCCGTACGCGCCGTGCCCACCTCGCTGGCGCAATCCGACGCCGTCGAGCTGGCCCGCAGCGTGCTCGCCGAGCTGGCCCAACACGACGCCAGCAGCGTGATCGAACGCGCCCAAAACGAACTGCTCTCGACCATGGCCTGCCACGGCGCCGTGCGCGCCAACCGCAAACTCACCCTCGACGAAATGAACGCCCTGCTGCGGCAAATGGAAGCGACCGAACGCTCCGACCAATGCAACCACGGCCGGCCCACCTGGCGCCAACTCAGCCTCAAGGAACTCGACGCGCTCTTCATGCGCGGCCGCTAGGGCGATGGGTGGGCGGCGCTGATGACCGACCCTCTTGTTCGTCTTGAGGTATCGAAGGAAGGTATCGAAGGACCGCTCGGCCTGCTGGCGATCTATGCGTTCGGCAGCCTCATCCAGCATCAAGGGCAACTGGCGCGCAGCGACAGCGACCTTGATCGGCTTCCGGAACATCGCCGTGCACGAGTACCAAGCCCTGCAACTGCCCATCACGGTCCATATCATCGATAGGGGAGTCATGGACGCACGGCTCGGCCTCTGACAGACCAGCCGATTGAGTTAGAGTCCCGTCCATCAATAACTACCGAAACCGGGAGCGCTTAGGTCCCTGACCCTTTGGCTGACCAAGACCTTATCCCCCCTGCCCCTTTCGCTGTTCAAAATGAGTTACGCCATGTGCGTGCACTCATGCAACTTGAGCAAAAGGAAGACCAAGCGCAATTCAAGCTCAAAAATGCCAGTGCCAGCATCAAAGAGCGCCGCAGGCGTGGCTTGACCTGGTACCCCGTCACCATCACCCAAGAAGACATCGGTTTTGGTGGCAAGGTGGTGCTGGAACTTGAACGCCCTGCGAATCG
>CAIMVC010000031.1 GCA_903844825.1 uncultured Burkholderiales bacterium
CGCGCAGGCGCCTACCGCGTGGCGTGTTCGATTTTTTTGACGGTGGTGCGGACGATGAGATCACGCTGCGCGCCAACTGCGACGGTTTCAAGCGTCTGCGCCTACGCCCGCGTGTGCTTGTGAATGTGCAGCAACCCGAGCTGTCCACCCCTGTCGTTGGCGCCACTGCAGCTGCGCCGTTGGTTATTGCACCGACGGGTGCGATCGGGGCCGGCTGGCCGGGCGCAGATGTGGCGATTGCCCGCGTGGCCGCGCGACTGGGCATTCCCTACACCTTGTCGACAATGGCAACCTCGTCTATTGAAGATGTGGCTGCCGTGGGTGGCCGCTTGTGGTTTCAGTTGTATGTGCTGCGCGACCAGGCCCTCACGCAAGGCCTGCTGAAACGTGCGCAGGAGGCGGGCTATGAGGCGCTGGTCGTCACGCTTGACTTGCCAACCGGTGGCAAGCGCGAGCGCGACCTGCATAACCGCTTTACCGTGCCACTGCGCCCCAACGCGCGTACCGTTTTTGATTTCGCCAGCCACCCGGCCTGGTGCCTGCAGATGCTGCGCCACGGCCAGCCGCGCTTCAAGAACCTGATCGGATTTGAGGGGAGCGACGATCCGCGTGCGTCCATCGCGGCCAAGGTCGGCCAGAGCCTGGATGCCACGTTCGATTGGGATGCCTTAGAGCGCTTGCGTCAAAGGTGGTCAGGTCGTTTTATGGTCAAGGGCGTGTCGCGCGGCGACGACGCGGCGAGGTTGGCAGCGATGGGTGTGGACGCGATCTGGGTTTCCAACCACGGCGGCCGACAGCTCGACGGTGCCGTGGCAGCCGTGGACGCGTTGCCCGCCGTAGTGGCCGCGGTGCAAGGCCGGGTGCCGGTGTTGCTTGACTCGGGAGTGCGCCGTGGTACGGACATTGTCAAGGCCATCGCGCTAGGGGCGCAGGCCGTGGCGATCGGGCGCGCCACCTTGTACGGTGCGGCGGCAGGTGGCGAAGCCGGCGCGGAGCGCGCGCTGCAGATTCTCACGGAAGAGTTACGCCGCGCCATGCAACTGTGCGGCACGCCGCGCATCGCCGACATCGACCATGAACTGCTGCAGGGCGCGAGCCAACCCGCATGAGCCAGCCCACCCTTTTGATCACGCGCCATCTGCCGGAGTCTGTGCTGCAACAAGCGCGTGCCTCGTTCGAGGTAAAACTGTGGCCTCATGACGAGCCCATCGGCCAACACCTGATTGCCTGGGCACAAGGCTGTGACGCGCTGTTGGTGATGGCTACCGACCGCCTGGACGCGGCCACACTGCGTCAGTTGCCGGCATCGGTGCGGGCCATCGCGACGTACTCTGTGGGCCACGATCATATTGACCTGTACGCCGTCACGCAACGCGGCATCCCCGTTTTTAATACGCCCGATGTGCTCAGTGACGCTGTGGCAGAGGTTGCGTTGTTGCTGATGTTGTCAGCAGCGCGCGATGCGGCCACGGCAGAAACCGCGCTTCGCAGCGGCGGTTGGGGTCCGTGGTCGCCCACGCGGTTCCTGGGGCAGCAGCTGACGGGCCGGCGCCTGGGCTTGTACGGCATGGGTCGGATTGGGATGGGCATCGCCCAACGTGCGCTTGGGTTCGGCATGCAGGTGCACTACCACAACCGCACGGTGCACACCGCGGCGACTGGGTTCACTTATCACGCATCGCTGGAATCGCTGATGGAACACAGTGATGTGTTCTGTGTCTGCGCACCATCGACGCTACAGACACGTGGCACCGTCAACCGGGCGCGGCTGGCGTTATTGCCACGCGGTTCGGTATTCGTCAATATTGCGCGCGGTGACCTGGTCGACGAGGACGCGCTCTTCGAAGCCATCTTATCTGGCCATATTGGCGGGGCCGGTCTCGACGTCTACCGGGACGAGCCAGCCATTGATCCGCGTTTCCTGCAGCTGCCGCGCACCACCTTGCTGCCGCACATCGGCAGCGCCACGCTTGATGCTCGCGAAGGTATGGGCCGGCTCGCGCTGCAGGCACTTGAGGCCTTCCTGCTCCAAGGCAAGCCACCTGCCAATTGCCTCAACCCCGATGCGCTTGCGTCACCCTTCGCAAAAGGAAGCGCGTGAGCTGGACTTTGCGTTACGCCCCACATCTGGGCTATCGGCCGCCCTTTGAGCCGCAGTTCAGCGCGCTGGTGGGCAGTCAGGACCCGGTCGAGCATGTGCGATTCGCCGCCGATCAGGATTTTGCGGGCGTGCTTTATGCTGCCGCGCGCGGGCGCACACCTGAAGAGCAAAAACGCGTCGGCCAAGCCATTGCGCAGCACTCTCTGGAAGCAGGGTGCCTGCTCTACACCACCTTCGATCAGTTGCGTAACACGAGCTGGGCCATCGACAGTGAGGATGCAAGGCGCTGGATTGCGGCCGAGCTCGCGCAGGCCATTGCCGCAGCGCACCGCGTGGGGTCGCGGCACCTGGCGGTACTCGGTGGTGCAGTTCCACAGCAACCTCTCGGCCCGCAACACCAGGCTTTTGCCCGTAACCTGCGCTTTGCGGCCGACCTCGCGGGGCGCGATGGCTTGGTGTTGTGTCTTGAGACATTGAACAGCCACAGCGTGCCTGGGATGTTGTTGCACCACATGCCTGAAGCGCTTGCTGTTGTGCGTGCTGCGGACCACCCCGCCGTGCGCCTGATCTTTGACACCGCGCACGTGCAGGCCATGGATGGCGATCTGCTCACCCACCTGGAGCAGGCCTGGGACCACATCGAGATCGTGCAACTGGCCGATCATCCCGGCCGCCTTGAACCAGGCACGGGGGAAGTCGATTTCCCCGGGGTGTTGCGGGTGTTGGCCCACCGCACCTACAAGGGTCTGGTCGAGCTCGAACACGGCTGGGCTGAGCCAGGCATTGATAGCGAGCGCCGCGGGCTTGACACCTTGCGCCGCCTCGACGGCGCAGCCGCATCCCATTTATCGTCCCAAGGAGATGCCCCATGAAGGCCCAGCACGACACCGTCGCCGACATTGAGCGGCGGCTAGCAGCATTCGGCACGGTATTCGATGGTGAGGTGCTCGGCGCCACCCGTGCGATTTACCGACCGCTGCTGGACCTTGAGCCCGTGGGTGTGGAGCAACTTGAGCAGGCCTATGGGCCGCATGAGCGACACCGCCTTGACGTGTACCGCCCCGCCGGCACCAGCCTCGCGACTGCGGTGTACGTGCACGGTGGCGGCTTCGTCGCCGGCGATAAAAACGGCGATGGTGTGTTCTACCGCAACGTGGGCTGCTGGCTGGCACGCCAAGGCTTCACGGCGGTGTTACCCAACTACCGACTGGCTCCAGGCCATGGTTGGCCCGCCGGTACCCGTGACCTGCAATCGGTGCTGCAATGGGTGCAGCAGGACTTACAGACCAATGACGCCGACGCACCGGTGGTGCTTTGGGGTCAGTCCGCAGGCGCCAGCCATGTAGCGTCATGGTTGTTTGATGACGCCGCGCGCGGCGCTGCACCCGCCCTGGCTGTCGATGGTGTGCTGCTCATGAGCGGCCTCTACCGAGCCGAGGCACCCCTGCCTGCGGGGCCAAAGGCGTATTTTGGTGAGGACACCGCGCTGTATGCGCAGCGCTCGCCCTTCACGCATGTACGCCCGATGAGCACACCGCCGGTGTGGCTGGCGGTGGCGGAGCTTGACCCGGGCTGGATCGCCGAGCAGACCTACGCGCTCGCGCATGCGCTGACGCGGGCCAACGGAAGGAGTCCGCCGTTGCTGTTTAACCGGGGTCACAACCACGTGTCGACCGTGCAGAGCCTGGGCTCGCCGCAGCGGGATGTCGCAGACGAAGTTCTGCGGTTCCTGTTGTCGGTAGTTGACCGTTAGACCCGAAGGCCCAAGTGCACCCGAGCTTTCTCGAACGCGCCCAACAAAAATTCGAAGATGCTGTGTCTGACATGCGGGGTCTTGCATTGCCTTACCTGCAACATGCGCTCGCAGGCGCGTGTTTCCATTAAGGCGATGCTCAGGTCGCCGGCGCCAGAGAGCAGGCAGGCCCACGCCGAAGAGAAGCCAGGATTGGCTAGATTGAGAAAAATGCGCACATGACTACCGGATCCCCTGAAGAACTGCGGCACCCAGAGTCCCCCACAAAGCCTGGGCGCAACGGCGCCGAGACCCTGGTCGATACGCTGGTGGCCTGTGGCATCGACACCATCTTTGGCTACCCCGGCGGCGCCGCGCTGCCGCTATATGACGCGTTGCACGGCCAACCGGCGATACGCCACGTTCTGGTCCGTCATGAACAGGCGGCCGTACACGCTGCCGAAGGTTACGCGCGTACCACCGGCCGGCTCGGTGTCGTGCTAGTGACTTCCGGGCCGGGCGTGGCCAATACCATCTCCGGCCTGCTCGATGCCATCAGCGATTCGGTGCCCGTGCTTTGCATCAGTGGCCAGGTCGCTACCGCAGTGATCGGCACGCAGGCCTTTCAGGAGTGCGATGCGCTTGGCATGACGCGCCCGGTGACGAAATGGAACCACCAACCGCGCGATGCCAATCACATCGCCGAGGCGGTGCGCGATGCCGTGCGCATCGCGCTCGGCGGCCGGCCCGGTCCTGTGCTGTTGGACCTGCCCAAGGATGTGCAGTTGCAGCAGGTGAACGCCTCGTCGCCCTCTCAAGCTGCTGTCGTTGCGAACCCGGCTCCCTGGCCCACGCAAGAGGCTTTGCGTGCCGCCGCCGCGCTCATCGCACAAGCACAAAGACCGGTGCTATACGGCGGTGGCGGCCTTATCAATTCCGGAGAGATCGCTTGCGAGCTCTTCTCAAGCCTGGCGCGCGACTGGCATCTGCCGACCACGCTCACGCTCATGGGTCTGGGCGCATTGCCCGCCTCCGATGCTCACTTCCTCGGCATGCTTGGGATGCATGGCACCGTGCAAGCTAACCTCGCCATGCACCACGCGGATCTCATCATTTGTGTAGGTGCGCGTTTCGATGACCGAATTACCGGCCGCTTGAGTGACTTTAGTCCGGGCGCGCGCAAGATCCACATCGACATCCACGCCGCCAACATCGGCAAGGTGGTGCCAGTGGACGTGCCGCTGACAGGCGACTGTGGTGCGGTGCTCGCAGCGCTTAGGTCCTTGCTGCCGCCGCTACCGCCCTCGCCGGATCGTCTGGCGGGCTGGTGGTCTCGGATCGATCATTGGCGTTCGGCCAACTGTCTGGCTTTCACGCCTGATGAAAACAACATCCTTCCGCAACAGCTGATGCATGCGCTCCAGGCCCGACTGGATGGTCGCGACGCGATCGTATCCACCGACGTAGGACAGCACCAAATGTGGGCCGCGCAGTATCTGCGCATGGAGCGGCCCAGGCGCTGGCTCACTTCCGGGGGCGCCGGCACGATGGGCTATGGCCTGCCAGCAGCCATCGGCGCGCAGATCGCGCATCCGGACAAGACCGTTGTCTGCGTGAGTGGAGATGCTTCGGTGTTGATGAAGATCCAGGAACTTTCGACCGCCGTGCAACACCAGACGCCGGTGAAGCTGGTCTTGTGCAACAACGGCTTTATGGGCATGGTGCGGCAGTGGCAGCAGCTCAACCACGGGAATCGCCTGAGTCACAGCTGGAACGAGGCGCTGCCTGACTTCGTGGCGCTGGCGCATGCCTTTGGCTGGGGTGCACGCCGCGTGGATCGTCCTGAGGAACTCGACGACGCTCTGGCTCAATGCCTAGACTACGGCGGCCCGTTTTTTCTCGACGTACGCGTGTCTCCACTGGAAAACTGCTACCCCATGATGCCTGCCGGCTGTGGTCACCAGGAAATCATGCTTGCCGATGGCGTTTGGTATGACCAGCGCTAAGGCGGTCGCTGCTCAGCTATAGGTCGATTTTATTTACTACGGCGCGTGCGATCACCTTGGCCGCCACAGCCCGGCTGGCGGGTATAAACAAGGCATGAATCTCGGCAGTCCCACCCCCTCTGATCCGGCCACCTCGGACGATCCCTACCCACTGGAACAGGCACCCAACTTGCCAGAAGCGGTGCGGCAAGTGCTTGACGCCGCCCGGCGTGTTCACACCCCGTGCGGCACTGGCGGGCTGGTCTGGCACATCTGGGGCGAGCAGGGCGCCGACCCGGCGCTCGCGCCACTGGTGCTGCTGCACGGCGGCAGCGGTAGCTGGACCCACTGGCTGCGCAACGTGATGCCGCTGGCGGCGACGGGTCGGCGCGTTTATGTGCCGGATTTGCCCGGTTTTGGCGATTCGGACATGCCGCCCGGTGGCGCCGATGCCGATGTGATTCCCGAACCCCTGGCGCAGGGACTTGATCGCCTCGTCGGTGCCGAGCCCTGCGACCTGGTGGGCTTTTCTTTTGGCGGCATGGTGGGCGGCTTGCTGGCGTCGCGCTACCCGGCGCGCGTGGCCCGGTTGGTGATGGTGGGCGCGCCCGGCTTTGGGCTCGATGCGCTCGAGCCGGTACGGCTCAAGGGCTGGCGCCACCTTCCCGATGCCGAACAGCGCATGGCGGTGCACCACCACAACCTGCAGGTGCTGATGCTGCATGATCCCGCCTCCATCACCGAGTTGGCCTGCCAGTTGCAAGCTGCCAACGCCGTGCGCGACCGCTTGCCGGGGCGCCGCCTGGCACGCACCGACGTGCTGGTCCGCGCCTTGCCCGCATTGACCTGCCCGGTGCACCTCTTTTATGGCGACCAGGACCCTTACTACCGTGGTCAGGCGCCGGACTACGAAGCCCGCATGCGCGGCGCCTCCCAGTTTCGCGGCATGGGTGTCATCGCCGGGGCTGGGCACTGGGCGCAGTTTGAAAAGCCCGAGTTGTTCAATCGCCTGCTACTGGCCGCCTTGAACGAGTCCCGGTAGGCGCGCGGGCCGGTCCCTTGAATGGGCGCGACACCCGCCCCTCACTGAGGCGGCAGGCGGTGGCAATCCATCAATCCGGGCCCCTGGCTTTTTCCCCAAGGCCGGGGTGCTTCATTTGTTCTATTGACAGAACAAACACGCGCGTGCAATATCTGACGCTGGGTCCCTGCACGGGACAGATATGCACCCTTCCTTACTGAAAGACAGCCAGCATGCAAGCTTCCAGCCAGACGGCCCGCGAACTCTTTGAAGCGATCAAGGCCAACCCGACCCGTAAGCGCTTCGGTTTTGGCAAGATGCCGGCACTGATCAACATCGACCTGCAAAAGGCCTACACCTGCGTCGGTGAGTTCGCTACGGCCTACGAAACCGATCCGCGCCAGTTAGAACACGTCAACACGCTGGCGGCCGAGTTTCGTGCCAAAGGCTTTCCGGTGGTCTGGACTTATGTGGCCTACATGGACTCTGGCGAAGACTGCGGTGTCTGGGGCACGCGCACCGACACCCCGGATTCGCTGCAAAACATCAAGGTTGGCAGCCGCCGGGCCGAGTTTGACGACCGCCTGGTGATCGACCACAAGCGCGACATCGTCATCAACAAGCGCATGGCCTCGGCCTTTTTTGAAACCAATCTGGGCTCGGTCTTCAACTTTCATGGCGTCGACACCATCGTGGTCACCGGCGGCTCGACCTCGGGTTGCGTGCGCGCTACGGTGGTTGACAGCATTTCCCGCAGCTTTCGCACCATCGTGCCCGAGGAGTGCGTGGCCGACAAGCACGAGTCGCCGCATTTCGCCAACCTCTACGACATGGGCCTGAAGTACGCCGATGTGCTGTCGGTGGCCGAGACCATCGAGCAATTGCGCCAGGTGCCCTCGGCTGCCGGAGCCCGGCCTTGAAACGCGATCCCGCTTTATACGACTACCTGCCCTACAACGCGCAGCGCCCGGCCATCCGCTGGCCCAACGGCGCCCGGGTGGCGTTTTGGGTGGCGCCCAATGTCGAGTTTTACGAGCTCAACCCGCCGCGCAATCCGGCCCGCGCGCCCTGGGCTCGGCCGTCGCCCGATGTGCTTAATTATTCTTACCGCGACTACGGCAACCGGGCTGGCTTTATGCGCATGCTCGAGGCCATGAAGCGCTGCAACATGCGCGGCAGCGTCTCGCTCAACGTGGCCATGTGCGAACACCACCCCGAAGTCATCAAGGCCTGCGCCGACAATGGCTGGGAGTTTTACTCCCACGGCACCTACAACACACGTTACCTGATGGGCATGAACGAAGCGCAGGAGCGCGCCGTGATCCAGGACTCCATCGACACCATCAAAAAGCACACCGGGCAAAAGCTCGACGGCTGGCTGGCTCCCGCGCTGACCTATACGCCCAATACCATGGACCTGGTGGCCGAGATGGGGCTGACCTATATTTGCGACCTGTTTCATGACGACCAGCCCGGCCCGGTCAAGGTCAGGCAGGGTCGGCTGACCAGTGTGCCGTACTCGCTGGAGATGAACGACACCATCGTCTACAACGTCAACCTGGTGCAGCCTCGGCGCTATGCCGACATTCTCAAGCGCCAGTTCGACCGTCTGTATGAAGAGGGCGAGCAGTCGGGCACCGTCATGTGCATTCCGCTGCACCCCTATCTGGTGGGCCAGCCCTACCGCATGGCGGCGTTTGAAGAGGCGCTGTCTTACATCACCAGCCACGACAAGGTCTGGCTGGCCACCGGCCGTGAAATCGCCAAGCATTTCAACGACCATTACTACGATGCCTTTGTCAAAGCCGCCCACCCGGTGGGGGAAGCACCATGAGCGCCATTGAACTGCCCGCCAACTACCTGGACTATCCGCAGCGCCGCTATGGCATGGACCATGACCGCTACGACTGGTCCATGCTCACCGATCGCAAGCCGGTTGCATGGCCTGGCCAGGCGCGTGTGGCCTTATGGGTGGTGCCGGCGCTGGAGTGGTTTCCCCTGAACATGGCGGGCGTGCCCTTCAAGCCGCCAGGGGCCATGCAGACCGCGTACCCGGACCTGCGCCACTACACGCTGCGCGACTACGGCAACCGCGTGGGTATTTTTCGGATCATGAAGGCGCTTGAAAAGCATGGCATTCGCCCATCGGTGGCAGTCAATGCGGCCGTGGCGGTGCGCTATCCCTCGCTGATTCGCGAGTGCACGCAGCGTGGCTGGGAGATCATCGCCAACGGTCTGGATATGGACCATCTGCATCACGCGGCGCTGCCGGTCGAGGCCGAGAAAAAACTGATCGACACCACGCTGGAGATTTTGCGCAGCGCCAGCGGCCAGGCCGTACGCGGCTGGCTGTCGCCGGCCAAGTCGGAGTCGGCCGCCACGCTGGACTTGCTCGGTGCGGCCGGACTCGACTACGTGTGCGACTGGGTCAATGATGACATGCCGTACGCCATGCGAACGGCTAGCGGAGCGCTGCATGCCATGCCGCATCCGATCGACATCGACGACTACACCATCCTGGTGCAAAACCACCACACCGAAGACGACTTCCGTGATCAGCTATGCGACCAGTTCGACCTGCTCTACAAGGAGTCGGCGACCCAGGGTGGGCGCGTAATGGCGATTTCGCTGCACCCCTGGGTGATTGGCCAGCCCTACCGGATGCGGGCGCTGGAAGAGGCGCTGGCGCACATCATGCGACATCAAGGGGTGTGGGCGGCGACGGGAAGCGAGATCTTGGATGCCTGGAAAGCCTCCCAGGCCGCCTGACAGCGTGGCGCTGAGGTCAGCGCCCTGGTCGGCCGCAGCGTCTGGCGGCTCAGGCCGGGCGCGGCGCGCTCTCGGCCAGGTCGTTCCACACGTCCTGCCGCTGGATCAGACCCTCAGCGACCTCAAAGCGGTCAATGAAGCGAATGCCCGAAAACGCCGAGCCGTCCAGCCATACGCCGTGCAGCGTGCCAAAGCAGTAGACCACCGTCATGCCCTCGCTCCAGCTTTCGTCAAAGCGCTCGTAGTCCTTGGCGATGCTGTTGTAGCGCTGCCGGGACCAGGCCAGCAGTTCTTCGAGCTTCTGCATGCGTGCCTGGCCGGGAAACTGCATCACAAAGCCGGGTGCCAGCAGCCTGGCCGCTGCCGGCAGATCGCGGTTTTGCATCAGACCCAGAAATTCATGCACCAGGGCGCTGGCGTCCGCGCATTCCGGCCCGCCCTTGGAAAACACCCGGCCTTCGCGCTGGTAGGTGTGCGCATGGTTGACAAACACGGTGGTCCCCGCATTGGCAGCCGCAATGACCGAGCGCGCGGCCAGTGCCACGCGGCCGACCAGGCGCTCTTCGGCCTGGGCGCTGTAGCCGGGTAGCAAGGTGATGGAGATAACGGGCATGGTGCCATCCTTGGATAATCTTTGTAGGGGCGATCATGCCCGTTTCTTTGAAGGTCCGCATGTCCCTTGATGGCAGTGACCGCATCAAGTACTCGGCTGCGCCCGGGCGGGTGCCCCTGCGCTGGCCGGGCGGCGCCCGTGTGGCCTTGTGGGTGGCGCCCAACATCGAACACTACGAGTACCTGCCCGAAAAAATTCGCGTGCGCAATCCCTGGCCGCGCACGCCGCACCCCGACATTCTGGGCTACGGCCTGCGCGACTATGGCAACCGGGTGGGCGTCTGGCGCCTGATGGAGGTCTTCGACCGCTACCGTCTGCCCTGCACGGTGTCGCTGTCCATGTCGGTGCTGGACCTGTACCCCGACATCGCCCAGGCCATGCTCGAGCGCTCCTGGGAGTTCATGTCGCATGGCCTGTACAACACCCGCTACCACTGGGGCCTCAGTGAGGACGAAGAACGCGCCGCGATTGACGAGTGCCAGCAGATTCATCGCCGCATCACCGGCAAGTCATTGACCGGCTGGTTCTCGCCCGCGGCCTCCAACACGCTGAGCACGCCCGACCTGGTGGCTGAGGCCGGCATCCGCTATTTGTGCGACCTCTACCACGACGACCAGCCGACACCGATTCAGGTGCGCCAGGGCGAGCTCACCAGTCTGCCCTATTCGATGGAAATCAACGACAGCATTGCCTGGCGCCGTGGCCAGGAAGCGGCGGCGTTTGCGCAAAAAATCTGCGACGAGTTCGACACCCTGTATGCCGAGGGGGCCGAGCACGCCAAGGTCATGAACATCGCCGTGCATCCCTTCATCATGGGGCAGCCGCACCGCATCGAGCACCTGGCGCGCGCGCTCGACTACATCCTGGGCCATGACGGCGTGTGGTGCGCCACCGGCTCCGAGATCGTGGCCAGTTACCGGGCGCAAATGGCAGCGGATTCAGCACCGGATTCAGCGTCAAATTCTTCGCCAGGCCCTTCGTCGGTGACCGCCTGAGCCCGGCGCAGCCGACGCCAAATTAGATCAAGCCCTTCAACGCCTTCATCTCCCGCACTCCCTGCACTCCCTTCACGGAAGCCTTCATGTCAACACCTGCCGACTACATTCGCGCCTTCATGCCCGAGCGCCCCGTTCATACCGAACAGGCCGCGCTGCTGATCATCGACATGCAATACGCCACCGGCTCGCGCCAGGGCGCCCTGGGGCGCAAGCTCAAGGCCGAAGGCTCGAGCGTCGGCGACTACCGTTTTGCGCGCATCGAGCAGTCGGTGCTGCCCAACACCTTGCGCCTGCGCGAACTCTTTACCGCGCTGGGCCGTCCGGTGGTGCATGTGACCATTGGCGCCGCCTTGCCCGACGCCGCCGACGCACCGGTTCACATGCGCAAACTGTTTGTCGAGTTCAACAACATCGTGGGCAGCCGCGAGCACGAGATCGTCGATGAGCTCAAGCCCCGTGCCGGTGAGCATGTGCTGCGCAAGACCACCATTGGTGCCTTCGCGTCGACCAACATCGATAGCCTGCTGCGGGCGCTGGGCTGCGAGCAACTGTACCTGGCCGGCGTGTCCACCAACATGTGTGTGGAGACCACGGCACGCGAGGCGGCCGACCGCGGCTACCTGGTCACCCTGGTGGAAGACGCTTGCGGCACCACCCACGAAGACCTGCACCAGGTGACCTTGCGCAACTTTCAGCGTCTCTTTGGCCGCGTCCGTTCGACCGACGAGACCCGGCTGGAATTGAGCGCCGCTGTGGCGACCCCGGTGACCGCTGCTAACGTGCTCTGAAGCGCTGAGCCCATGAAAAAAATTCTGATCATTGTTCCCTTTGCCATGTCGGCCGAGAACCTGGCGCTGCGCCGGCAGCAACTGCAGGGGCTGCAGTTCGGGCCTGACCTGCAGTTTGAGTACCGCGCGGTCAAGGCCGGGCCGGTGAACTACTCGAGCCATCACGACTTTGTGCTGGCGGATGCCTGCATTTTCGAAGCCGGCTGTCGCGCCCAGGACGAAGGTTTTGCGGCGGTCTGCATCGACACCATGAGCGACTCGGGCGTGGCGGCGCTGCGCTCGGTGCTCGACATTCCGGTGTTTGGCCCCGGCAAGGTGTCCATGCTCGCTGCGCTGATGCTGGGCGACCGGTTTTCAATCCTCACCATGGCCAGTCGCTGGAAGCCGCTTTACAAAAAAGCACTCGACGAGTTGGGCTTGCATCACAAGTGCGCGTCGGTGCGTGCCATCGAAGTGCCACCCGACAACCAGAACCTTCTCTCTGGCAAGGAAGCTGATGTTTTTCCGCTGCTCGAAGCCGCGGCCATGAAAGCCATTGAGAGCGACGGCGCCGAAGTCATCATTCTGGGCTCGACGACCATGCACCAGGCGCATGCCTATTTGCAAAGCCGTCTGCCGGTGCCCATCATCAACCCCGGACCTTTGAGTTACAAAATGGCCGAAGCCGCGCTGGCCCTGGGCCATTCGCACAGCCGTGTAGGCTATCCCCGCCCCATGCATCCGCGGCTGGACATGCTCACCGCCATGATGGACGCGGCGCAGCGTTCGCTGAGCTGACACCGTGAGGACGGCGACATGACTCTGCTGCTCAGACCCGAACAGGTGCAGGCCTACGAGCGCGACGGCTTTGTTTTCCCGGTTGACGTGCTCACGCCGCAAGAAGTCAGTCAGTGGCGAGCTGAGCTGCAGGCCTGGGAACAGGCGCGTGGCGCGGCCATCGACTTTCCCGAAAAGTCAAAGTCCTATCTGCTCTTTAACTGGGCCGACCAACTGGTACACCACCCCCGGATTCTGGATGCGGTCGAAGACTTGATCGGCCCCGACATCCTGGTCTATCACTCGACGCTGTTCATCAAAGAAGCCCACACGCCCGCCTATGTGCGCTGGCACCAGGACAGCTCTTATTTTTACCTCGAGCCGCACCTGCACGTGACCGCCTGGGTCGCACTGTCGGATGCCAGTGTGCGGGCAGGCTGCATGCGCGCCTTGCCCGGCAGCCACCGCTGGGGCGCTTTTGCGCATGACGACAAGCCTGACCCGCTGAACATGATCAAGCGTGGCCAGGGCATCAGCGATCGCTTTGACCACGAGAGCGGCACCCTGATGCCGGTGTCCGCCGGACAGATGTCGCTCCACCACACCGATCTGGTCCATGCGTCGGGCGCCAACGACAACGATGACCGCCGCATCGGCTACGCCATCAGCTACATTCCCGCGCAGGTGCGGCCGATCGGCGAGATCCGGCCGTCGGCTCTGCGCGTGCGCGGACGCAGCCACGGTCATTTCGCCGACGAGCAGCGTCTTGATGCGCCCCTGTCGCCGCTGGCGTATGAGCGGCATGCCGCCGCGCTGGCCTTGTTCAGGGCGCGCCAGGACGCAGGATTTATACCCACCGGAGCCAACACATGATGCCCCCCCTCTCACCAGAATCATCAGCCTCATCAGCTTCGTCCGTCCTGTCCTCAGCAGGCCTGACGGCTCTGGCCGAGCGTTACTTCGCCGCGGTCGACAGCAAAAATGTGGCGGCCGCGCTGGCCTGCTTTGCGCCGCAGGCCAGCTTCACGATTGCTACTTACAACACCCACTACCAGGGTCGCGACAGCGCCATTGCCGGCATGTTCGAGCGGCTCAACAAGCGCTACGCCCAGGTCTGGCACGGCGACTTCGACCACGTCAGCGACGTCCCCCATCAGCGCATCGCCAGCCGCTTTCGCGTGGAAAACATCACCCATGAGGGCCAAAAATTGATCAAGAACAATTGCAACTTTTTCCGCGTCGAGGGTGGCCTGTTTGTCGAGGTGTTTGTCTATATGAGCGGCGAGAACTCGCTGACTTGACCGCGTGGATGGCCGAGCTGCGCTCGCGATGACGCAAAGGCAGGATCGCCGCGCTGCGCTTGCCATGACGAAAAGGCGTGGTCCGCGCCACGCGCAATGCTTGTTCCATGTCATCGCCCCCATCAGATGAATGCGGCGCGTCGTGTGCTCCTGGGGGGTCTGGTCGGCAGTTGCCTGGCCTTGTTGGGCTACGCTTTGGGCGTTGGCCCTCATCAGCTGGAGGTGACAAGGCACTCCTTGCGATCGAGTGCATCGGTCCCTGCGATTCGTATTGCGCAACTGTCTGACCTGCATTTGCACGGCATGGGCCGGCATGAGGCGAACATTGCCGCGCAGTTGCAACGGATTCAAGCCGACCTGATCGTGCTGTCCGGTGACGTGATCGACAGGCCGGACGCACTGCCCGTGCTGGACCAGTTTCTGGGCACGCTGGGGCCGGCGCACAAGGTGGCTGTTCTTGGTAACTGGGAGTATTGGAGCGATGTTGATTTGCTGGCCCTGCGTGCGCTTTATGAGCGCCATGCGGTGCGGCTGCTCATCAATGAGCGCACGGTCTACACCGTCGGTTCGCGGGTGCTGCATGTCGCGGGGGTGGACGATTTCACGGCGGGCCAGCCTGACGCTCGTTTGCTGCTGCCACCGGCCGGGGCCGAAACCCGCTTGCTGGTGCAGCACTCACCGGGCTGGTTCGATACAACCGATGCGCTGCAGCCATTGGCTCAGCTTGACCTTTGCCTGTCGGGGCATACGCATGGTGGACAGGTGGCCTTGTTTGGAAAGCCCGTCTGGACGCCCCGGGGCAGCGGCCGCTTCAGCGCTGGTTTTTATCAAACGCGCCACTGCAAGCTCTATGTGTCGCGAGGCTTGGGGACGTCGATTCTTCCGAGCCGATTCGGCGCGACAGCAGAAATCGCGGTCTTTGATTTGTAGACCTGAATCCGGCAGTGGGGGGCGGCCGAGGATCCGAGGCGGGCCCGTTCGCCTTTTGAGCGCTCGTGCAGTCTCAGGCGCTCTCAGTCGCTCTCAGGCGCGCGCTCCAGCAGCGCCGTCCATTCGGGCAGTGGCAACTGCAGGGCTGCCAGTCCCAGCGTGGCCTCAAGCACGGCGTGGGCGTGCGCGGCCGGCCCGACGCGTTGGGTCAGGTCCATGAATTTGTGGCGCAACTCGGCGCGTGTGTAGGGGGCGGCGTCGTCACCGCGGTTGACGCCGGCCTCGCCAGTGACTTGCATGCCGTTGCCCAGCGTGATCACGACCCTGGCCGGGCGCTCCAGTGGCAGCCGGCGGGTCATGGCGGGGTCTTCGCTGACTTCGACTTTTTGCGCCAGCGCCAGCACGGCCGGGTCGCGCACCGCGTTCCAGGTGAAGCTCGCCAGTGCGCTGCTGCCGTTGACCAGCCGGGTTGCCACTGCAAAGGGCACGGAAAACTTGGCGGCCAGCGTGTTGCGCGGTGACTTGTCCTTGAGTTCGGCGGCCAGGTTGTAGGTCTGCACGTCAATGCGTGCAATGTCGGCGGGCGAGGGCAGCTGGCCCTGCGCGGCGAGCTGGTCCAGTGCGTCGAGCGTGCCGTGGTTGTAGCGGCAGCATGAATGCAGCTTGAAGTAGTTGTGCATCAGGTGCCAGTCGCGGTCCAGGTCGAGCAGGAGTGATGCGGTGTCGAATTTTTCGGAGATGATTTTTCCGAGCAGCGAACTCAGGCCGTCGCTTTCTCCGGTAAAGCCGCTCTCGGCCAGTTGCAGGGCCAGCAAGCCGTTGCGGTTGCTCAGGCCAGCATAGCCGTTGCGAACCAGCCCGCCTTCGAGCATGGTCTGCTTGGACGTGGCGGTGGTCAGCGATGAGCCGATGTTGATGGTTTCGCGCATGGCGTCAGCGTTCATGCCGGCGATGCGGGCGCAGGCCGCTGCCGCAGCGACGGTGCCCCAGGTGCCGTGCGGGTGCATGGCGCCGCGCAGGGCCGAGGCGGCGCCGAGTCGCGAGCCGACTTCGTAGCCGGTGACGACGGCCGACAAAAAGACACTGGCAGGTGCAGCACGCTCCTGGGCCAGCGCCAGCGCCGCCGGAATCACGTGCACGGCCGGATGCCCGCGCGAGAAGCGGTTGCCTTCGTCCATTTCCAAAAAGGTGCCGGCCGTGCCGTTGACCAGTGCCGCCACGTCGGCGGTGCCGCGGCGGCCCAGACCCACCAGGGCGGCGGCCGAACCGGCTGTTTGTCGGGTGGCCAGGGCCCGAAGTTCGGGCTCGGCCGAACCGGCCACGATGGCGCCCACGGTGTCGGCCAAAATCCAGCCGACCTGCTCCTGGATGCTGCCGTCCAGTGCGTTGTAGTCCACGCTGGCGGCAAAGCTGCTGAAGGTGTCGAGGTAGTTCATGGGGGGTCTTTCCAGATCGGGTTGCGGGCTTATGTCGGGCTGGGCTGGATCTGGTCAAGCAGGGCGCCAGGGCTGGTCCAGCTCACGTCGCTGCGCTGCTTCAGGCCCATCAGCAGTTGGCGCAGCATGGCGATGCGGCTGGGCATTCCGCAGAGCCAGGGGTGCAGTCCCAGGCCGAACACGGCGGCGCGCTGGTGCCCGACCGATTCGATCGCCAGCCGGTCGAAGGCTGCCTGGCTGAGCTCGGCCCAGGCGCGGGGTTCGATGTTGCGCAGCCATTGGCACTGCACGTCGTCCCATTCGCTGGACAGGGGGATCGACAGCAAGCGCGCGTCGGCAGCCCGTCCCGGGGCCGGACTCATCCAGTACGGCTGATCGTCATTGACCCAGTCCAGCGTGTAGGCCATGCCCGCCTCGGCCAGCAAGTGGTAGGTGTCCGGGCTGCTGCCCCAGTCCTGGCTGAGCCAGCCGCGGGGCCGCTGGCCGGTGGCTTGCGTGAGCGTGGCCAGGCTGCTGCGGATGTGCTCGCGTTGCTCGTACAGCGACTGCTCGGAATGCATCATGCGCGTGGCAGCGATGCCATGGGCCAGCCACTCGCAGCCCCAGTCATTGAACTGCTGCACCAGCGCGGGCAGGCGCTGGGCGGCCATTGCATTGGCGGCAATGACGGGCCGGATGCCGGCCTGCTGCAGGGCCTCGATAACCCGGAAAATACCAACGCGCAAACCATATTCGCGCTGCGACCAGTTGCGGTAGTCCGGATGAAAACTGCCGAACTCGCCTACAAAGCGTGGGTCGCGCAGACTGCCCGGTGGCGACTCGAAGTCCCAGTGCTCCAGAAACAACACGGCGTAGGCCTGCAGGCCGGGCGGCAGCCGTGCTTCACCAGCTTGGCGCAGAGGCAGAGCGGAGTAGGGGTAGAGGCTGTGATCCATCCGATTTATTTTTAAGCGATGCCTGTCCGAGGGTTTTTTTGCTTGACTTCGCCAATTGATGTCTGCATAGTCTAGGGTAATTGTTCTACAAATGGAACAATTAAATCAAACCCGATTCCCAAACACCTGATTTGCCTTTCATTGAGGATTTGCCCATGATTACCCACGCCAAGCTGTCTCGTCGATTGATTCTCCAGGCTGGCGCTGCCAGCGCCGCCCTGGGTGCGCCAGGCCTGCTGCTGGCGCAAGCCAAGCCGATCAAGATCGGTCTGATCCATCCCGTCAGCGGCGGTCTGGCCTACAGCGGCAGCCAAGGTCGTCTGGGGTGCCAAATGGCGATTGACGCTATCAACGCCGCTGGCGGCATCAAGTCCATGGGTGGCGCCAAGCTCGAGGCCGCACTGGGCGACTCCCAGTCGCGTCCCGAAGTCGGCGTCAGCGAGGTTGAGCGTTTGCACCAAGACGGTGTGTCGGCCTATGTGGGCTGCTTTTCCAGCGCCATCGCGCTGCCCGCCACGCAGGCGGCGGCCAAGTACAACACCCCGTTCATGATTGACGTGGGCGTGTCCGATCTGATCGTCACGCGCGGCCTGAAAAACGTCTTCCGCCTTGCACCCGGTTTTGGCAAGTGCGCCGATGACGCCATCGTGGCGTTGGGTGAAGTCAACAAGGCTGCTGGCAATGTGGCCAAGACGGCCGTGCTGGTGCACGAGGAGTCCGAGTTCGGAACCGGCACCGCCAAGTTGCTGGCGGGCAAGTTGCCCTCGATCGGTGTGCAGGTGGCTGACACCATCAAGCACGCCAACCCGACGCGTGACTTCTCCAACGTCGCCTTGCGCATCAAGAGCCTCAAGCCCGACCTCGTGATCATGAGCAACTACCAAAACGAGTACGTGCTGCTGGCCCGTACCCTGCATCAGCAAAAGGTCGACTTAGCTGGCATGTTCAGCGTTCTCGGTGGCGGCTTTAACTACAAGCTGGTCAAAGAGCAGCCCCAGGTGGCGCAGCACATGATGGACTTCAACCACTGGTTCAACCCGCGCAACCCGGCCGCCATGGAGATGAAGAAGAAAGTCGAAGCCACGGGCAACCTGTTCACCTTCGAAGTCTACTGCGGCTGGAACTCGGTCATGTTGTATGCCGACGCCCTGGAGCGTGCCAAGACGGCGGACAAGGAAAAAGCCATCGCCGCTTTGGAGAGCAGCACCTGGTCCAACCACTTCATGCCCTATGGCGACACCAAGTTCGTTGGCGGTCAAAACACCGGTGGCCGCGCCGCGCTGCTGCAGGCCACGGCAACCGATATCGAGGTGGTCTGGCCTAACCAGTTTGCCTCGGTCAAGCCCGTGTTCCCGCGCCCCAAGCTCAGCTGATAGGTTGGCGGTTTTCTCATCGCTTTGAAGTTCCGGGACTGGCCCATGGGGGCGGTCCCGGCGTTTTTCAGCCTGCCACGACAGGGGTATTGATTTGGACTTGACGATCCTCGGTGCGGCCGCGATCAACGGACTTCTGGTCGGGGGTATCTACACCCTCGTGGCTTCAGGTCTGACCTTGATCTACGGTGTCTTGCACATCATTAATTTTGCGCATGGCAGCACGCTGATGCTGGCCATGTTCGGCGTTTATTACCTGCTCACGAAGCTCGGGATTGATCCCTACTTGTCGCTCTTGATCATGGTGCCGGCCATGTATGTCTTTGGCTTTTTTCTCTACAAGTTGCTGATCGGCCGCCTGGCGCAGGGCAAGGACGAAAACATCCTGCTGATCACCCTGGGCCTGTCGATCCTGATCGAGAATCTGGCGCTCATGTTTTTCAAGGGGGATACCCGCACCATCTCGGTGGCGTATTCCGACCGGATGGTGGAGATCGGCCCCACGCTGGTGTCGCTTCCCAAGATCATTTCATTTGCTGCGGCCATGGCGCTGTGTGCGGCGCTGGGGCTGTTCATCCAGCGCACTGACACCGGCAAGGCGATTCGCGCGGTGGCCAAGGAGCGCATGGGGGCGCGTCTGGTGGGCATCGACGTGGACCGCGTCTTTGCCATCTCTTTTGGCATCGGGCTGGCCACGCTGGGCGCGGCGGCCTGTTTGCTGATGCCGATTTTCTACGTCTCGCCGACCACCGGTCATGTCTTCGTGATGGTGGCCTTCACCGTCGTGGTGCTCGGCGGCATGGGGAGCTTTCTGGGCGCTGTGGTGGGTGGCCTGATCGTGGGTCTGACCGAATCCTTCGGTGGCTTGTTTTTGGGCGAGAGCCTGGGGCAGATCGGCATTTCGCTGATCTTCATCCTGATTTTGCTGTTCCGGCCCTCAGGTCTTTTTGGAGCCCGGCGATGAACGACAACGTACGCGCGATCGGGTGGCCTTTGCACCTGGGTCTGTTGGCCATTGCAGTGGCATTTCCTTTTGTTTTTTCTTCACCCTTCATGGTCAATTTCGGGGTGCTGGCCCTGTTTTATGCCTTCATCGGCCAGTCATGGAACATCGCGGGCGGCTTTGCCGGCCAGTTGTCGTTTGGGCATGTGGTGTTTTTTGGCGCCGGGGCCTATGCCTCCACCATCTTGCAACTGCGTCTGGGCATGAACCCCTGGCTGGGTTTGCCGGTCAGTGCGGTGGCCGGAGCCATCGTCGGCGGCATCATTGGCTTTCTGTCGTTTCGCGCCGGTCTCAAAGGCTCTTACTTTGCGCTGATCACGCTGGCCTTTGCCGAGGTCTTGCGTATTTTGGTGAACTCGGTGGGCTTCACCGGGGGCGGTCTTGGTTTGCTGATACCGGCCAAGATCAGCGCTGCCAATTTCCAGTTTTCGGAACGCATCGGTTTTTACTTTCTGATCCTCGCGTTGACGGTGGTGTCGGTGGTGGTGGCCGTGTGGCTCAAGCGTTCGCGCTTTGGCGCGCAACTGGCCGCCATTCGGGAGAATGAGGAGGCGGCCATGGCCCTGGGCATCAACGTCTTCAACGAGAAGGTCAAGATCATGGTGTTGTCCGGCGCGATGTGCGGTGTCGGCGGCTGTTTCTTCGCGCAGTACTTTTTGTACATCGACCCTACCATCGTGTTCGGGGTAGACAAATCGGTCGAGATGCTGCTGGTCAGCATGATCGGCGGCGCCGGCACGGTTTACGGTCCGCTGATCGGGGCCGTGCTGCTGGCCGGCGTCAGCGACGTGACCCGCATCCTGACCAACGTGCAGGGCCTGTCGCTGGTGCTCTACGGTACCTTGCTGGTGATCATCATTGCCTTTTTGCCCAATGGCCTGATCGACCTGTTCAGCCGCATCGGCAAGCGCATCAAACGGGGGGGCGCATGATGCTCAAGGTCGACGGACTGACCAAAATTTTCGGCGGACTCAAAGCCGTTGACAGCGCCAGCCTGGAGGTCGCTGAAGGTCGCATCGTGGCCCTGATCGGGCCCAATGGTGCGGGCAAGACAACGCTGTTCGCCTGCATCGCGGGCTTTCAGCCTGTCAACGCCGGGCAGGTGGTTTTTCAGGGCCAGGACATCACCGGCCGGCCGGTGCACGAAATCGCGCGCCAAGGCATGGTGCGTACCTTCCAGATCACGCAGCCCTTTGCCAAGCTCACGGTGCACGAAAACATCGCGGTGGGCGCGTATCAAAAATTCACCGACAGCGCGCAAGCCTGGGCGCATGCCCGGCGCATTGCCGAGCAGGTGGGCATGGGGCACATGCTCGAACAACCCGCCTCCGAGCTGACCGTGGCGGGGCGCAAGCGGCTCGAGTTGGCCCGAACGCTGGCGACATCACCCAAGCTGCTGCTGCTTGACGAGGTCATGGCCGGGCTCAACCCGCAGGAGATCGTCGAGATCATTGGCATCATCCGCAAGATTCGGGACAGTGGCGTGACGGTGCTGCTGATCGAACACGTGATGCATGCGGTGATGAGTCTGTCGGACCACATTTATGTGCTGTCGTACGGCAAGATCATCGCGCAAGGCCAGCCGCAGGAAATCGTTACCAACCGGGCCGTTGTGGAGGCTTATCTGGGCCGCGGCGCGGCCGACCAGATGGCCGGCATGCAGCCGACATCGGCAGCGGGAGCCAGCCATGCTTGAGATTCGACAACTTCATGCCGGCTACGGCAGCGTCGAGATTTTGCGCGGCATCGACCTCGATGTCGCCCAAGGCGAGATCGTGGCCGTGCTGGGCAGCAACGGCGTGGGCAAGTCCACGCTCAACAACAACATCTCCGCGCTCTACACACCTTTTTCGGGTTCGATCCGTTTTGAGGGCGAAGAAATCTCGGGCCTGAGCTCGAGCGAGGTGGTCAAGCGCGGGGTCATTCACGTGCCGGAAGGCCGGCGCGTGTTTCCCAACCTCAATGTGCTGGAAAACCTGGAGCTCGGCAGCTTGGTGCGTGGCAAGGCCAGGCGCCGGCAAAATCTGGAGCGGGTGGTCAGCATTTTCCCGCGCCTCAAAGAGCGCTTCACGCAACTGGCCGGCACGCTCTCGGGCGGCGAGCAGCAGATGCTCGCCATTGGCCGCGGCCTGATGTCCGAGCCGGTGCTGCTGATCATGGACGAGCCCTCGCTGGGCCTGTCGCCGCTGCTGGTCGAGCAGATGTTTGCGCTGATCCAGCGCATCAACAGCGAAGGTCAGGCGATTTTGCTGATGGAGCAAAACGCGGTGCAGACCCTGGCCATTGCCAACCGTGCCTACATCATTGAAAACGGCGTGGTCGCCATGCAGGGTCAGGCGCAGGAGCTGGCCCGTGACCCCGACCTGCGCAAAAATTACCTGGGGCTGTAGGGCATGACAGCGCAGCTTCCGATTGGTGCCGACATGGCCGGTCGGCGCGCGCTGGTCACGGGCGCGGGCTCCGGCATCGGTCTGGCAACAGCGCAAGCCTTGCGCCAGCGCGGAGCGCGCGTCACCGCTGTGGTGCAGACCACCGAACAGGCCCACGCCGTGCGGCTGGCGATGCCTGAGGTCGGCGTGATGGTGCAGGACTTGCTGGATGACGCGGGCTGTGCGGCCTTGCCGGAGCGTGCCGCGCAAGACATGGGCGGGCTCGATGCCGTGGCTTGCTGTGCCGGCATTTTCTTCAAGAAGAGCTCGGACGACACCACGCTGGACGAATGGCGGCAGACCCTGGCGCTGAACCTGAGCGCCACGTTTGTGCTCACGCGCGCGGCCATTGCGCAGATGCGTCAGGCACGTTCAACCGCAGGTGATGACGCCAGCGTGGTGGTCATCACCAGCCAGATCGGACTGGTCGGTCATGCCCGTGGGGCGGCCTATGCGGCGTCCAAGGCCGGGCTCAACGGCATGGTTCGCTCGCTGGCTCTGGAGTGGGCCAGCGAGGGCTTGCGCGTGAATGCGGTCGGCCCCGGCCCGGTCGAGACACCGATGGTGGCCTCGACCCTGGCCGATCCCGCTGCGCTGGCTGCGATGCAGGCCAGCATCCCGATGGGGCGGCTCGGGCAGCCCGCTGAAATTGCCGAGCTGGTGAGTTTTTTGCTGTCGGCGCGCGCCTCCTTCATCACCGGTCAGGTGATTTGCGCCGATGGCGGTTTCACGGCGCGCTAGGCCGCAGCTTCGAGAATCCATGGGTTTGAACAAGCTCAGCGAACTGGCCGACGTGGTCCGCAGCAAGAACGCGGGCCCGGCGCAGCTGACCATTGATATTTTTTTCCGCAATAACGCCGCCTACCTGCAGGCCGTCGCCAGCCCCGCATTGAGTTGCGCGGCGGTGGCCGACCTGTACCAGCTCGATGCTGCCCAGGTCCGGCGCTTTGACCTGCCCACGCTGAGCGCCATGAAGTTGTCCATGCCGCGGCGCCTGTGTGCGGGCGACCCGGGCGACGGCGATGTGTATGGCGCGCAGCAGCATGCTCCCTTGCTGGAGGTGTTGCTGTGAGCCGCCCACGCTCGGCCACGGCCGCCTTGCTGCAGTCGCACAAGCCCGGGGCAGAGCCCTTGCGCGTGCTATCAGCCTCGGGCCAGCTCGGGTTTGGCATTCCCGAGGCTTCCTTTGCGCGCGGTATGGCCAGGCGCCCGCACGTTATTGGTTGCGACATGGGCTCAATCGACCCCGGCCCCTACTACCTCGGCTCCGGCCGCATGGCCGCGCCTGAAGCCATGGTGCTGCGTGATCTCGAACTGGTATTGCTCGCCGCACGCCAGGCCGATGTGCCCTTGATCATCGGCAGTGCTGGCACCGCCGGTGCGCGCCCACACCTTCAGGCCACGCTGGCGCTGGTGCAACAAATCGCCGAGCGCCACCAGCTGCGTTTTCGGCTGGCGACTATTGCCAGCGATGTGTCAGCCGAGCAGGTGCTTGAAGCCCTGCGCGCGTCCCGTCTGCAATCGCTGGACCCGGGCGCTGGGCCCTTGCGATTGCCGACCGAGGCCGAGGTGATGGCCTGCAGTCACATCGTGGGGCAGTGCGGCACCGAAACTTTCACGCGTGCGCTGCAGACCTTGCCCGACGTGCTGATCGCCGGGCGCGCCTGCGACACCGCGATTTTTGCCACCCTGCCCGAGATGCTCGGCTATCCGCCCGCGCTGTGCCTGCACATGGCCAAGATCATCGAGTGCACCTCGCTGTGCTGCAGCCCGGGCGGGCGCGACGCCATGCTGGCCGAACTGAGTCTGGACGGCTTCACGCTCGAGAGCATGAACCCTGCCTTGCACGCGACGCCCGCCTCGGTGGCCGCGCACGCCCTGTATGAACAGAGCGATCCGTTTGAGGTGCAGGAGCCGTCTGGCACCTTGAAGCTCGAGACTGCCCGCTACGTTGCCCTGGATGCGCACCGCACCCGCGTCAGTGGTGCCCTCTGGCTGCCGCGCCAGCAGCCGACGCTGAAGATTGAGGGCGCGCTGCGCGTGGGAGCCCGCACGGTCCTGCTTGCCGGGGTTGCCGACCCGACCCTGCTGCAGCACTTGCCCGAGGCGCTGCAGGCGGTCGAGGCGCGGGTGCGTCAGTTCCTGCCAGGCGACTGGAAGGTCTACCCCCATGTGTATGGGCAAGGGGCAGTCAGGGCGCTGCTGCCTGCGCAGCACGGCCGCCATGAGGCCGGTCTGGTGATCGAGTTCATTGCACCCGAGGCGGCGCTGGCTCGAACGGCAGCCAGCGTTTTCAAACAAAATTTGTTGCACTACGGCTACCCGGGCCGTGTGTCCACCGCAGGCAATCTGGCGTTTGCCTTCACGCCCAGCGAGCTGGACGCCCACGAGGCCTACCGCTTTGTGCTCTACCACCTCATGGCCGATGCGCCCTTGAGCGATATTTTCCAGATACACAGCCATGACGTCGAGCCGGTCCCTCCGCTCGAGGTTCATTGAACACCCCAGCTGATACCCGCATGTCCGACGTACTTCCCCTGACCAAATACCACCAGATCTATCTGGTGCTGCACGAACAATTGCAAGAAGGACGCTTTGCCGATGGCATGCCCGCCGAGGTGGTGCTGGCCCAGCAGTTTGGCGTGGGCCGTGTCACCGTGCGGCGGGCGCTGGAGCAGTTGGTGAGCGAGGGCCTGATCGTGCGTGTGGCTGGACGCGGCACCTGGCCGACACCGGGCCAGGGCCTGCGTCCGACCGGACCGCTGGGCCAGGCGGTGCAAACCCGGCCAACCCGGCTCACAGGTCTGATGGAAAACATCGTCAGCGTCAGCCGCCACACCACGGTCAAGGTGCTGGAATGGCGCACCATTGATGCGTCTGCCGCCATCGCCGAGGCGCTGCAAATTCCGCTTGGCGCCAAGGTCAAGAAGGCTGTGCGCATGCGCAGCTCGCAGGAGGGCCCGCTGTCCTACATCACCACCTATACGCCCGAGGCGCTGGTCGCTGGCTTTGGCCGGCGCGAGCTGGCCGTCAAGCCGATCTTGCAACTGCTCGAAGAAGCCGGCGTTGAACTCGGTCGCGCCCAGCAAACCGTGTCGGCGCGTCAGGCCGATGCCGTCGTCGCCAGCGAGCTTGGCGTGGCCATTGGCACCGCCTTGCTGGCGGTGCGCCGGCTGGTTTTTGATATCAACGACAAGCCGGTGCAGTGGCTGCACGGTCTGTACCGACCCGATCGCTACGAATACCAGATGGAAGTCTCGCAAGTCGGCAGCATTGATGCCCGCATTTCGGTCAGGGAGCAGCAGTCGCCGTGAGCCGGCCCTGAGTCCGTCTATTTTCAAACATGTCTTTTACTCCGAGCAACGCACCCATGACAAACCCTGAGTGGCCAGCCCAGACCCTGGCGCAAAAACTACTCGCCAAGGCCGCCGGCCGCGAGCAGGTGGCTGTCGGCGAGATTCTGAATTGCCGGGTCGACCTGGCGATGTTTCACGACTCGTCCGGTCCCCGGCGACTCAAGCCCATGCTCGACGAGCTGGGAGCGACGATCTGGGACAAGTCCCGCGTCGTGCTGGTGATGGACCACTACGTGCCCGAGCAGGACGAGGACTCGCGCCGCATCGTGCGCATCGCCCGCGACTGGGCCAGCGAGCAGCGCCTGCCGCATGTCTACGACAGCATCGGTATCTGCCATGTGGTGGTGCCGCAAAAAGGACATATCCGCCCGGGCATGTTTTGCGTAGGCGGCGACTCGCACTCGCCGACGGGCGGCGCTTTTGGTGCTTACATGTTCGGCATTGGCAGCACCGAGATGCTGGGGGTGATGGTCACCGGTGAACTCTGGGTGCGCGTGCCTGAGACCTTGCGCATGCAGTGGCACGGTCAGCTGCAGGCGGGCGTGACAGCCAAGGACATGATGCTGCACATGGTGGGGCGCTTTGGCATGAACGGTGGGCAGTACCAGGCCGTTGAATTTTGCGGCCCGGCGGTGCAGGCGCTGTCGATGCAAGAGCGCATGACGCTGTCCAACATGAGCGCCGAAATGGGCGCGCAAGTCGGCCTGATCGCGCCCGACCAGACCACCCGTGACTGGCTCGCCGCCACCGGCGAGCCCGCCGCACGGGAGGTGGATATTGACGGCTGGTGGACGGATGAGGGCGCCGCGGCGACCACCCACACTTTTGACGCGGCCAGCCTGGCGCCGCAAGTCGCCGCCCCGCACAGCCCGGCCAACACCCGCGCGGTACAAGCGTTCAACAAGGTGCGTATTGATGTGGCCTACATTGGCGCCTGCACGGGCGCCAAGCTTGACGACCTGCGCGCCGCTGCCCACGTTTTCAAGGGCGCAAAAGTGGCGAGCGGCGTGCGCCTGATGGTTGCGCCGGCCAGCGTGCAAGACCAGCAGCAGGCTGAATCCGAAGGCGTCATGGCCGTGCTGCGCCAAGCCGGTGCTGAGGTCTTGCCCACGGCCTGTGGTGCCTGCTCGGGCTACGGCGGCACCATTCCTGATGGCGCCAACGTCATCGCCACCACGGCGCGCAACTTCAAGGGCCGCATGGGCTCGGTGTCGGCGCAGGTTTACCTGGCGTCACCCTACACCGTGGCAGCGTCTGCGCTGCGCGGCGAAATTTCCGATCCACGGGAGATGATGGCATGAGCGAGCATCGCGTCTGGAAATTTGGGGCCGACATCGACACCGATGCGCTGGCCCCCGGCGCCTACATGAAGCTGGGCATCGAAGGCATTGCGCCGCATTGCCTGGAGGCGGTGCGGCCCGAGTTCGCCGGCGCGGTCAGGCCAGGCGCGGTGATCGCCGCCGGACCCAATTTCGGCATTGGCTCGTCCCGTGAACAGGCCGCTGCAGCGTTGGTGCATCTGGGCGTCAAGGCGGTGATCGCACCGTCTTTCAGTGGGCTGTTTTTTCGCAACGCCTTCAACCTGGGCCTGCTGCTTTTGACCACGCCCGAAGCCGAACAACTCAGCGACGGCGAAGTCATCACACTTGACTGGCAGACCCTGGTTTTGAGTCGGGCGTCGGGCCAGAAGCTGGTCTGCGAGGCCATTCCTGATTTCCTGCTCGACATGGTGGCCGCTGGCGGGCTCATGAATCAACTGCGAAAAAAACAAGGACTTCTGGCATGAATGCTTCACCGTTGACTTCCTCCTCAGCCGCCCGCGCCCCCCGTATCGTGCGCGCCCAGCAGATGACGGCCGAAGCGCCGCACGTGCCGGTGGTGATTGTGGGTGCGGGGGCCTGCGGCCTGACGGCCTCGGTGCGGCTGCGCGATGCCGGCATCGACTGCGTCCTGCTTGAGCGCGACAGCACGGCCAGCGGCTCGACGGCCTTGTCCTCGGGCTTTATTCCGGCGGCCGGCACGCGCCTGCAAAAGTCGCTGGGCATTGAGGACTCGGCCGAGCTTTTTGCCAAGGACATCCAGGCCAAGGCCCATGGCGACGCCGCACCGCATTTGGTCCAAGCCTACTCGCACGCGGTGGCCGAGGCGATCGACTCGCTCGAGGCGCACGGCATTGTTTTTGAAGTGCTGGACGGCTTCCTCTACCCCGGCCACGGTGTGCGCCGCATGCACGCCCTGCCCGAGCGTACCGGCGCGGCCCTGATGGCCCGACTCGAAAGCACGGCCAGCGCACTGGGTGCCGACGTGCTGGGCGAGTCGGTGGTGCGCGAGTTGTGGATGAACGCCGACGATCGCGTGCTGGGCGTGGGCTACCAACGACCCGACGGCAGCATGGAGCACCTGGCCTGCGACGTGCTCATCCTGGCGTGCAACGGTTTTGGCGGCAACCCGGACATGGTTCGTGAGCTCTTGCCCGAGATGGGCCAGGCCCTGTTTTCCGGCCATGTGGGCAATGACGGCAGCGCCATCGTCTGGGGTCGGGCGCTGGGCGCGCGTCTGGCCGACCTGGGGGGCTACCAGGGTCATGGCTCCTGGGTCACGCCACAGGGTGCGCTCATGAGCTGGGCCGTGATGATGGAAGGCGCCGTGCAGATCAACACGCAGGGTCGGCGCTTTCATGACGAGACCCAGGGCTATTCCGAGGCTGCGGTGCATGTGCTGGCCCAGCCTGGCGGCGTGGCTTTTAATGTGTTTGACGCGCCCCTGCTGGCGATGGCCCGCACCTTCCCCGATTTTGCCGAGGCCGAAGGCGCGGGAGCGCTCAAACTGGCCAGCAATGCGCAAGCGCTGGCCGATCTCATTGGCTGCGATCTGGCCACGCTGCAGCAGACCCTGGCCGACATCCGGCCGGGTGCCACCGACGCGCTGGGGCGCCGCTTCAAGCGCAGCCTGAACGCGCCGTATTACGCCGTGAAGGTCACCGGTGCGCTGTTTCATACGCAAGGCGGCCTGGACATTGACGCGCAGTGCCGCGTGCTCAAGACCGACGGCACGGCGCTGCCCAATCTGCTGGCCGCCGGGGGTGCGGCCCGCGGGGTGTCGGGCAATGCGGTCTGGGGTTATCTGTCTGGCAATGGTTTGCTCAGTGCGGTTGGCGGCGGCTGGGTGGCCGCTGGCACGGCAGCAGCGCAAGTGGCGTCGGCCTGAGGTTTCAGGCGCCGTCTTTTTTATTCTTCTTTTTAAAGAGTTCCCTCACGGACCTTCAAGGATTTATGTCAACTTCACTTCAGCAGCGCTTGCAGCAGCCCCGGGTCTTGCTCGCGCCGGGTGTGTACGATCCCTTCACCGCCCTGATTGCCGAGCAAGCCGGCTTTGAGGCGCTGTACCTGTCGGGCGCGTCTATCGCCTACACCCGGCTCGGGCGCTCCGACATCGGCCTGACCACCGCCACCGAAGTGGCCGATACGCTGGCGCGCATCACCGAGCGCGTCAATATCCCGGTGATCGTCGACGCCGACACCGGCTTTGGCAACGCGCTCAACACCATGCGCACCGTACGCGCTTTCGAGCAGGCCGGTGCCACCATGCTGCAGCTCGAAGACCAGACTTTTCCCAAGCGCTGCGGCCACCTTGACGGCAAGAGCGTGGTGCCGGTGACCGAAATGTGCGGCAAGTTGCGGGCGGCGCTTGACGCCCGCAAGTCGTCCCAGACGCTGATCCTGGCGCGCACCGACGCGCTGGCCGTGGAAGGCTTTGAAGCGGCCATGGAACGTGCCGAAGCCTACCTGTCGTGTGGCGTTGACGCTCTGTTCATCGAGGCCCTGCGCAGCCCCGAACAAATGGCGCAGGCCTGCGAACGCTTTGCCGGTCGCATTCCGCTGCTGGCCAATATGGTCGAAGGCGGCAAGACCCCGGTGCAAAGCGCCAAGGTCTTGGGTGAGAAGGGTTTTCGCATCGTCATCTTCCCCGGTGGCACCGCCCGCGCCGTGGCCTTCACCCTGAAAAAATACTATGCCAGCTTGCATGAGCACCAGACCACGGCGCCCATGCAAAGCGAGATGCTGGACTTTGATCAGCTCAACGAACTCATCGGCACACCCGAGCTGCTGCAATTGGGGCAGCGTTACTGAGCCTTGTGCTGCGCTGGCGGCGAGCTTCAGGCTTCAAGCCGCCGCACAATAGAGCAGCGCCGGGAAGGTGCTCAGCCAGGCCCAGAAAAAGCGGTTCAGGCCGAAGTACCAAAACACCAGGCCATGAAACACGGCGGCGCTGCTGCAAAACACGATCGCCAGTCGCAGGTCGAGCAAAGCCAGGGGAAAGCAGCCCTCCCACACGGTAAACGCCCAGGCGCAGGCCCGTGCCACGCGTGGCCTGTGAAAGACGCTCTGCTGGCTCAAAGGCCCGTAAATGCCGGTGTCGAGAAAGACGCTCAGCGCCCGGCCTGAGCGCCATTCGGGGCGCAGCAGCTTGACCCAGCCCGACACAAAGTAAGAGCTCATGGCCTGCAAGCTCACGTACCACAGGCAGGCGCGCCAGCCCAGCACGGGCTCGCCCAGTGCCGCCAGGGCATGGGCCATCAGCAGCCCTGTCAGGCCCACCAGGGTCATGAAGTCGCTCCCGCCATTGAAGGCACCGCGCCAGCGCAGCAGCAGCGCCAGCGCGATCACAAACAGCAGCCCCGCGCCGGCCAGGCCCAGTTGTCCGGCCATCAGAGCCAGCGCTAGCGCCAGCCGCAGCCACAGCATCAGCTGGTAGGGCAGAGGTTTGAACAACTGATCGAGGCCGGCGCGAATCCAGCGCGGACGCTGCGGCACTTCGGCGCGTTGAATGGCCCAGTCGCCGACGCGGTCCAGGCGCTGGATCGTCAGGTACTCCAGCGACTGCAGCAGCAAACTCAGGCCCAGCAGAAACTCAAAGACGCGGGCAGCCAGGCTCAGTGCCATGTGGGCAACTCCGGCGACAGCAGCATTTGCACCGCATCGTCTGCAGCTGCCTCCGCGGCTGCTTCTGCCCCGGTCTTGGGCGACTCCATCCGCACTTGGAACTGGAAGGCGTCAAGGCCGGTCGGCAGCTGCGCGGGTGTCACCGCCAGCATGGGCGTGCCGCCCCAGTGGTCACCGGTGATGGCCTGGTGCGCCAGTCTGCACACCAGCTGGTAGCTCACGCATTGGCCAATGTCGGCGCCCTCGGGCAGTTCGTTGATGTCACTGGCCAGATGATCGACCAAATTTTGGTGCGACAAGGCCAGGTTCACGGCCGGGTTGTGCAGCAGGTGGCTGAGCCGGCGCGGCACACGCGGGTAGACCCGGTGCCAGCGCGTCCACTGACCCAGACGATCCCGCCCACGCACGTACAGGCGCGGCGCCATGCCAACGGCATGAAAGAACTTCCAGTTGGGAAAAAAAGCGCGCAGAAAAAAAAGCCAGGGGCCCTGAACGACGCGGGCGCGCCGGCGCAGCATCCAGGCCAGTAAAGCGAAATAGGCGGCGACGAAAAGCGCGGTCAGGGTCATGCCAAGCTCAGGCGCATGCGCTCATGACAGGCCGCCGGGCCGCTCACCGCCGCTGGCGCTTATTTCTCGATGGCCAGCAACTCGATTTCAAAGGTCAGCGTGGCATTCGGCGGTACCACGCCACCGGCGCCCCGCTCGCCATAGGCGGTCGCGGGCGGGCAGGTCAGCGTGGCTTTGCCGCCGACCTTGATTTTTTGCATGCCCTCGGTCCAGCAAGGCACCACCCGGTTCAGCGGGAAAGTCGCCGGTGCATTGCGTTTGTAAGAGCTGTCAAATTCGGTGCCATTGGCCAGCGTGCCACGGTAATGGACCTTCACCGAGTCAGATGCCTTGGGCTGTGCGCCCATGCCGTCGACGGTGTGGGTGACCTTCACGCCAGACGGCAGCGTCTCGGCCGGGGCGGCCGCAAAAGAGTTGGCAGACAGGGCGACGGCGGCCAGGCACAGGAAGCGGGTAGCGGTTTTCATGGTGGGATGAAGGTTGTTGCTGATGGGGTGACTTTACTACCTGTTGGCGGGGCTGGCGCCGGCGCGTCGGGCTCATTGGGGCCCTGAACGACTGGTATGTTCAGGCTGGGTCAGCCTGGCCCTTTGTGTCATGCCAGCCGCCTGAATTCGTTGCAGCCTTTATTGGGCGCCAAAGCGCAGCAGCGCGGTACTCTGCGCCTCTGAGACCCAAGGGTCTTAGTCGCTGGCTTTTTCGTCAGGCACATCTGGGTCGGCAGAGAGGCGAAGAATGGTCTCGATTGTGTGCGGCTTCCTTTGCCCGGTGATTTCCAATTGAAACGGGACCAGCACTCAGCTTGCTGACCCGTTATTTCAGGATGATTCGCAAATTCCGTCATGTTCATTGTTTCCCCTGGGTTTTTTGGCATGGATGCCTTCAAGCCGCCGTCAGAACCATGTCAATGTGCAAGCGGGACCACTGCCATTTGGGTGGGCAAACGCTGCCTTGCGCCTTCAAAGGCCTGGACCCGCTGGTGGAAGATTTCATCGCTGGCGTAGCGGCCAGGGGCGCAACATGAAGGAGCGTTTTTTGAGCATCACCCTGCACCGTTCGTTGTCAAAACCAGCGATGCGAACGCCATCCTTGGCATGGACCGCACGGAATTTGAAGCCGTGCTCGCTAGGTGGAACCGGGGTTAGCAAACCCCAGACCACCACCTCGAGCACCCCGCCGTCGGGCGTGATGTTCTTGAAGCGGGTGATCAGTTCCGCGGGCATGTTGGCTATTCGGCCAACAGGAACGAGGGGATGTCAAATATGACAACACAAAGCCGGGATGGGTGTGGCTTGGCTAGAACGCAGACCCCGGCTCACTCAAAAAAAGCCAACTCCGCAGCCGTGGACTCGCGGCCCAGCAGGGCGTTGCGGTGGGGGTAACGGCCAAAGCGGTCGATGATGGCCTTCTGGCGCAGCTCAAAGCGCAAGCGGTCTTCCATGCACGGTTGCGCAAACAGGGCGACGGCTTGCACGTGTACCCGCTTGGACGCGCTGTGCATGTAGGGCATTCAGGCGAAGCTGCGCCAAGGGCAGGCTGCGGCCTCAACAGCCAAAGGTAGGGCTGATCAAGCTGCAAAGGTCGAGCAACCGTTTCGGGTGATCAAGCACCCGCTCGGGCAAGGCAAGCTGAGCTGCCGGGGCCTGGTCAAGAACACAGCGTAACCGGTGACCCCCTTCCGCGTTTTAGGACCTGTAGACGGTGCTGCACGCGCCGCTTGCTCGCGCGCACGGCCACCATCCAACTCACGCTCGGCACTTCTGCCCGCTTGTCAGCGCCTTGGTAGCCGACATCGGCGAACTCCACCGACACATCTCCGTTCAGGCGTTGCCGGCATGGGTGCATCAACGGGCGCTGTGGCGCCGGATGCGCCGACCCGCCCTAACTCGCTGATTTATAAAAACCAACCTCGGGGCAACAGATAACAGATCGGCTGGAAGTGTCGAAGTCGGGTGCTCTGGCCCTGCGTGCCAATCGCGACAACCGGAGTCGCTACTCACTTTCTCTGGATCGGCGGTCAGGTTCAACCGCAATAGCGCCTCAAGATGCTCCGGATTACGCGCCCACTACTCCCCCAGTCGAATACAAC
>CAIMVC010000032.1 GCA_903844825.1 uncultured Burkholderiales bacterium
AGCAGCTTTCACTACCCGCACCCGTCGCTAGCTGTAATCAGCTGAGCCTCAAATTATATACCGGATTTTTCACCCAAGTCAAATAATTTTTTGAACCCTTTGGCCTGCTGCGCTCCACAGAACAGTTCGCAGACCCCACGACCTTTTGCAGTCGAGCCTGATAGTGTAACACCGATTCCTGAAGGCTGCAAGAATCTTGTTTCGGGGTAAACGAGGGCCGGCGGGTCAAGCGTCAACGCCTGTCCGCAAGACATGCACCCCACGCACAGCCAAGCCAATAGGCGCAAGTCACCCGACTTTTACCGGTCAAGAAGGCCAGGAACCATCCTCTTGCTGCCCTGCCTTGAAGTTCGTAAATAGCCGGCCTAGCCGTTGCACGCCGCGCACGCATCGGCTTCTGCATCGGAGGGCGACTGAAACCTGCCAGCTAGGGTCAGAGGGAATTTTTTCGGGAGCGGCGCCGCAGCTTGAGCAGCCCGGATAATCGCGAGCCTATATGGCACTCATCACCCTACTTGACGCTCAACTCGCTTTTGGGCACGTCGCTCTGCTGGATCACGCAGACTTTTCACTAGAGAACAACGAACGAATCGGTTTGATAGGTCGCAACGGAACGGGCAAGTCCTCTCTACTCAAGATCCTGGCAGGGCTGGACAAGCCAGACGACGGCACCCTGCAGTTGCAGCAAAATCTGCGTATTGCCTACGTTCCCCAGGAGCCCAGTCTGGACCCCGACGCTACGGTGTTCACGGCGGCCAGTGCAGGCTTGGCACGCACCCGACAAATCGTCGAGCAATACCTGGCCGCGGACGAGTCGACCGATCTGGATGCACTGCAGTCTGAAATTGAGGCTCTGGATGGCTGGAATTGGGAGCAAAGGGTAGAGGAGACCTTGCAGCGCCTGCACTTGGACAAGGACGCTATCGTCGGCTCCTTGTCTGGCGGCACCAAGAAGCGCGTCGCCTTGGCGCAGGCGCTGGTGACCAAGCCGGATGTGCTGCTCCTCGACGAGCCGACCAACCACCTCGACCTAGACTCGATCGCCTGGCTCGAAGATCTGCTGGTGAACTTTAGCGGCAGCATCATCACGATCACGCATGATCGCGCCTTTCTGGACCAGGTCGCCACGGCGATCGTCGAGCTCGACCGCGGCAAGTTACGCAGCTACCCCGGCAACTTTGCGCGGTATCTCGTGCAAAAGGAAGATCAGATGGCCCAAGAGTCCGTCATTAACGCCAAGGCCGACAAGTTGCTTGCGCAGGAGGAGGTGTGGATCCGCAAGGGCGTGGAGGCCCGTCGCACGCGCAGCGTTGCCCGTATCGGGCGGCTAGAAGCTCTACGCGCCAACCGCTCGGCCCGCCGCGATGCAGTTGGCCGCGTCAACCTGGACGTATCGAGCGGAGAAAAGAGCGGCAAGATCGTCGCCGAATTGACCGAGGTATCAAAAACCTTTGGCATCCCTGGCGCAGAGAAGATCATCGTCAACCGCTTTAGTGGCACTCTCCTGCGCGGCGACAAGGTCGGCTTACTAGGCCCCAACGGCGCGGGAAAGACGACCTTACTCAAGCTGATCCTGGGAGAGTTGCAGCCCGACGTCACCACTCCCCCGGGCAAGGTGCGTCAGGGCGCCAACCTACAAGTGGCCTATTTCGACCAAATGCGCGACGCGCTCGACCTGGACGCCACGCTGGAAGACTTCATCAGCCCAGGCAGTGAATGGGTTGAAATCAACGGCCAGAAGAAGCACGTCAAGAGTTATCTGAGCGACTTCTTGTTTTCCCCCGCCCGCGCCAATTCACCAGTGCGCACGCTCTCCGGTGGGGAGCGAAACCGGCTGCTGCTGGCGCGGCTGTTCGCCAGGCCGGCCAATGTTCTGGTGCTCGACGAACCGACGAATGACCTGGACATCGACACGCTTGAGCTCCTGGAAGACCTGCTGCAAAACTACGAAGGCACGGTATTTCTGGTCAGCCACGACCGCCGGTTCCTGGACAACGTGGTCACCAGCACCATCGCTTACGAAGGCAGCCCCGAGCAACCGGGGTTCTGGCGCGAATACGAAGGCGGCGTCTCCGACTGGCTGACCCAGTCCCGCAGGGCGGCGCAGATGAGCGCCAAAGCCAAGCCGGGGTTAACGAATTCAAATTCAACCGCAAAGCCAGGCAGCAAAGCCGGCACACAGCCCGCGCAGGCCGAGCGCGAGACCAGCGCAAAAAAGAAACTGAGCTTCAAGGAGCAGCGAGAACTCGACGGCTTGCCCGCCACGATTGCGCAGCTCGAGTCACAGCAAAAGGCCATTGAGCAGGAGCTCTTCGATGGCACGATTTACACCCGTGATGCCAAACGCGCGGCCGAGCTGAACGCACGAAATACGCAAATTGAAGAAGACCTGATGACGGCACTGCAGCGCTGGGAAACCTTGTCAAGCTGAAAATCAGCCGGTCCTTCAAACGCCAGCCAATGCCATCGCGTGGCGGTATTGGCTGACAAAAATAACCGCAGGCCCGGCTTAAGCTCGGGCCGAGGAGGTTTAGCAGATTCAACTTCACCGCGATCTGGCAACTCGCCCTGCTCATCAGCTTGGCCGTCGGGATCGCGGGCTGTGCGTGGCTGCCGGAGACGGTAGAGCGGCCTGTATCGCACGCCCTCGCCACGCCAACCGACACCGCGCTCGGCCAACTGGTGCTAGCCAGGAAGACCCACGCCAGTACCCAGGCCGATTCGGGCTTTCACTTACTCGACAACGCTGCGCAAGCCCTCGCAGCGCGTCTGGCCCTGGCCGATGCAGCGCAGCAGACGCTCGACATACAGTCCTACGCTATTCATGCGGACGACACCACCGACCGCTTGCTGGACGCGCTGCGACGTGCGGCGGCGCGAGGCGTACGGCTTCGCATTTTGCTCGACGATTTCAACACCTCCGGCAAGGATGCCCAGGTTCTGCAACTGGCGTGGGTCCCGGGAATTGAACTGCGGCTGCTCAACCCCTTACCAGGTTCGCGCAACTCTATGGTGATGCGCGTGTTGAGCTCGCTGCCAAACGCAGCACGTCTGCAGCGCCGCATGCACAACAAAATTTTCGTGGCCGACAACGCCATCGCCATCGCCGGAGGGCGCAACCTGGGAGCTACCTATTTTGGTCAGGGTTCGGACAACAACTTCGTGGACCTCGATGTGCTAGCCGCCGGCGGCGTCGTACGGGAGTTGTCGCAAAGTTTTGACCAATTCTGGAACAGCCCGCTGGCCTATCCGGCACAGTCGCTGGTGACGCTGGCTGACCTGAACGCACTGCGCGGGCCCGACCCAGGCCCACCCAGGGCCCTGCAAATGACACCAGCGCCAGCCGCACCTCCCCCCGGCAACGCGCTCGGGCAAGCGCTCACGCGGCGCGCCGCGCAAGACCATGCGGTCGTCGATCTGGCCTCGCTGCCGCTGGTCTGGGCACCCTCGGTCGTCCTGGCCGACAAGCCATCCAAGTTGGAGGCCTCTCAGGAAGAAACCCAGGAAGCAGGCAATACGCTGGTTGACGGGCTCTTGCAGCTGTTATCGAGGGCTCGGCAGGACGTGCTGATCGTCTCGGCCTACTTTGTCCCGGGCCCGCGCATGATGAGCCAATTGGCCAGCATCAAAAAAAGAGGCGTGCGCATCCGCGTGCTGACCAACTCGCTCGCGGCGAACGATGCGCCGGCCACGCATCTGGGCTACGCCCGCTACCGAAAGGAGCTGTTGGCAATGGGTGTTGAGCTCTACGAAATGCGTGCCGAGCAACCCGGGAGGCTGACCTTCTTTGGCTCGTCGACCTCTCGTGCCAGCCTGCATTCCAAGCTGTTGGTCATTGACGGCAGACTGCTGGTTGTCGGCTCCATGAACCTGGACCCACGTTCGAGGCTGCAAAATACGGAAGTAGCCCTGCTCATTCTCAGCCCAGAGCTGGCACGCGCCGCCACGCAAAAAATCGAACCTACCCTGGCAGACGGCGCCTACAAGGTGTCGCTGAACGATGGTCAACTGCGCTGGCACGGTCCCGCGGACGCCGGATTGGAAACGTCTGATATCGAGCCAGACGCCAGCCTGGGACGCCGCCTCTTGCTGCTGCTGATGGCACCCTTTGCGCCCGACGAAATGCTCTGAAGCGGCTCGGCAAACTGCGCAGCAGACCCGGAGCTGTAAACTCTGACGGGTGCGCCACCTGGCTCCACCGTCGACACAATGAATGGTTCAGACAGTCAAGCAGGCGGGCCCGGCCCAACTCACTTCATGCCGCCCAACCGACGAAACCCCCGCTCCGACCGCCCGCACGCGCGGGCTGACATCCGACGATCGGCCACCCCATCCGCCTGGGAGCCCCTGAAAACGCCGACCTATCGGTTGCTCTGGGGAACCTGGCTGATCGCCAACATTTGCATGTGGATGAATGACGTGGCGGCTGCCTGGATGATGACATCCCTGACGGATTCGCCGATCTGGGTCGCCCTCGTGCAAACCGCGTCGACCCTGCCGGTGTTCATGCTGGGCCTGCCCAGCGGCGCCATGGCTGATATTTTGGACCGCAGGCGCTACTTCATCGTCACGCAGTTCTGGCTGGCTGGCACCGCCGTGATCCTGTCGGTCACTGTGGTGATGGGCCTGATGAGTGCCCCCTTGCTGCTGGCGCTCACGTTTGCCAACGGCATCGGGTTGGCCATGCGCTGGCCCGTTTTCTCGGCCCTGATTCCCGAAATCGTGCCACGCCACCAGTTGCCCGTTGCACTGGCGCTGAACGGCGTCGCCATGAACGCGTCGCGCATCGTCGGTCCCCTGCTGGCGGGCGCCCTGATCGCAAGCGCCGGCACAGCCTATGTTTTCATGCTCAACGCCGTCCTGTCGGTGCTCTCGGGCTTTGTCATCATGCAGTGGCGCCGCGAACACGTACCCAGCCCGCTTGGTCGCGAAAAACTGCTCAGCGCCATGCGCGTCGGCATGCAGTTTGTCAGGCAGTCAGCGCCCCTGCGCTCGGTCTTTGTCCGAGTCGGCCTGTTTTTCTTTCATTCGACCGCCTTGCTCGCGCTGCTCCCCCTGCTGGCACGCGGCCTAGCCGGCGGCGGTGCCGGAACATTCACACTGCTGCTGGCGTCCATGGGTGCAGGGGCCATCACGCTGGTCCTTATCCTGCCCCGAGTGCGGCAATCGCTGGCGGGCAAGCGCATGGTCATTGTCGGCACGCTGCTACAAGCCTCGGCCACCGCCGTCATGGCGGTAGCGCCTAACGTGTACGTTGCCGTGCCAGCCATGTTCGTAGGCGGCATGGCTTGGCTGGCGACCGCCAACACTTTGAGCGTTTCAGCGCAAATGGCCTTGCCCGACTGGGTCCGAGCGCGCGGCATGTCGATGTACCAAATGGCGATCATGGGTGGCAGTGCGCTGGGTGCAGCCCTATGGGGCCAGGTGGCGACCGTGAGCTCCCTAAAAGTCAGCTTGCTGACCGCAGCCGCGACCGGGGCGCTGGCGATGCTGCTGGCCCAGCGCTTGATGCCCGACCACGGCATTGAGGAAGACCTGACCCCGTCGCGCGCCTTCAAAGCGCCCATCACGGACGCACCACCGAACCCGGGACAAGTGGCGGTCACCATCGAATACCGGATTGACCCGAGTCGGCGCGACGCCTTTCTCCAGTTAATGCAGGAAAGCCGGCGCAGCCGACTGCGCCAGGGCGCCCTGAGCTGGGACCTGATGCAAGACATCGCCGATCCGGGTCGATTCCTCGAGCAGATCGTTGACGAGTCCTGGACAGAACACCTTCGCCGCTTCGACCGGATCACCGCCGCCGATGTAGACCTGCGCGACCGGAAACTGGCCTTTCATCTGCCGACCGCCCCGCCCGCCGTGACCCGCTACGTGCTCGAAACCCCTCAGCCGCTTTAAGTCTTCACCTTGAACGCACTTGAGTCCGATACGCAGGCTTAAAAACTCTCGTGTGACGCCAGGTAGCGCCACTGACCAACCGGCAGGTGACCGAGGTTGACGCGGCCGATCCGCACCCGCTTGAGCCCCGTCACGAACAGGCCCACCTGCTCGCACATGCGGCGAATCTGTCGTTTTTTGCCCTCTTTGAGGACAAAGCGCAACTGCTCCGGGTTTTGCCAGCTGACCTGAGCCGGCTTTAGGGGCTCGCCGTCAAGGCTCAGACCATGGCACAGCAGGCGCAGTTTTTCAGCCGGAAAGAGCCCCTGCACGTTGACGGCCTCGGCGCCGTAACTGACGCGGACCAGATACTCTTTTTCCACCTCCGAGTCTTCCCCTATGAGGTGCCGGGCCACGCGCCCATCCTGGGTCAGGACCAGCAGACCTATGGAGTCAATATCCAGCCGGCCAGCCGGCGCCAGCCCACGCAACTGTTCATGTCCCCAGCGCATGCGGCTATTGCATTCGCGCCAGCGATTTTGCGGCTGGACCAGCGCCACGGCCGGCTCATGTCCGTCTTCGGCCTGGCCGCTGACGTAGCCCACCGGCTTGTTGATCAAAATGGTGACCTGCTGACGCTGCTGATGCGCAGCCTCCTGGGCCACTTCGATGCGTGCATTGGGCGCCACTGGCTGCCCCATCACCGCCGGCACCCCGTTGACGCGCACCCAGCCGCGCTCAATCCAGTCGTCAGCCTCCCGCCGCGAACACATCCCTAACTCCGCCATGCGCTTATTCAGGCGAACCGTGCTGCCGGTGGACGCCGGCACCTTAGGGTCGGCAGCGCGAATGCGCACAGCGCCAGAGGCAGGCGCCTTGGGCGCGGGATTTCGGGACTCTTCTGACATGTAAGACCTTGAGAAGTTTCAAAGAACCGGCGACTGCACAGGTCACTGGCAAAGGTACGGGGATCGCGCCACGTTGTCGCCAGTGCCGACGAGAATGGCGCCAACTCTGGCAGCAAGAGGCAAAACGTACGATTATCTGGAAAAAACACTCGACCGCAGAGCCGACAGGTCCAGCACCCGCAAGCCGCCGTACTCGACACGGATGATGCGCCTGGCCTCCAGCGCCCTCAGCGCCTCGTTAACCCGCTGCCGGGACAGGCCCACCAGGTAAGCCAGTTCCTGCTGCGTGATGCGCAAGACCTCTCCAACGCCGGGGAACAAAACCGGATTAAACAGCGCCGCCAGACTACGCGCCACACGCTGATCGGGGTTGTTCATGCGGTCGATCTCGCGGGCTGCAATGAACTGAGCCAGCCGCTCGTTGAGCTGACCCATCACAAAGCGGTTAAACCCGATCGAATGGTCGAGCAGCCAGTCAAAGGTGGCCACCGGCAGGCCCGCCACCACACTCCTGCGCAAGGCCTGAATGTTGTAGCGATAAGGCTCCCGCTTGAGCGCCGTACCCTCGCCAAACCAGCCGCCAGGCGGCAAGCCGGTGAAGGTCATGGTCGAGCCCTGCTCGTTGTCACTGCTCATTTTGAGCAGGCCTTCAACCACCCCGAACCAGTAAGTCGCCGGCCGGCCAATGCGGCAAACATAGTCGCCCGGTTCGGCATCCACCACTTGCAAGGCGATGAGCGCGCGCTCGCGCTCATCGGCCTGCAGCCGTGGCAGCCAGGGGATGCCCTCAGCCTCGGCCAGCGAAATACCACGACGGCGCTGATGAAGCGGCACGTCAGTGCTCATCGAGCGCCCTTCACGTCAGTGAATGCGTACCGGCCAGCGGCCATGAGATCAAAAACCAAGGGAAAGTCCTAGGAGTGAACACCCTTAAATTGTCGTCCAAACGACAACCCAGCGTCAAACCAATCCTTACCATGGAGGCAATAAAAACACGTCCAGCAACACGCCAACGTGCCGAAACGCCCATCAGGAGACCCGCCAGCCATGCAGACCACGTTTCCCCGACTGCTGCTTGAACACGCAGCCCACCGGCCCACGGCCCCGGCCATGCGCGAGAAAGAGTACGGCATCTGGCAGGCCCACAGTTGGGCCGACATGGCCCAGTTGGTCGAACGCATTGCCTGCGGCCTGCACCTGGTCGGCCTGCGGCGTGGCGAACACATGGTGGTGATCGGCGCCAACCGCCCGCGCCTGTACGCCACCATGCTGGCAGCGCAATCGCTGGGGGCCGTTCCGATTCCGCTGTACCAGGACGCCGTCGGCGCCGAGTGCGTTTTTCCGATCACCAACGCGGATGTGCGACTGGCCATGGTCGAGGACCAGGAACAAGTCGACAAGCTGCTCGAAATTCGCGACCGCTGCCCGGACCTGGGCCACATCATCTTCGACGACCCGCGGGGCCTGCGCAACTACGCCGAGCCAGGCCTGCAGGGGCTTGATGCGGTCATCGAAGCGGGCGCCGCATTCGCCCTGAAACAGCCCGAATTTTTCAAGGCCGAAATCGCCAAAGTGCAGCCCGACGACGTGGCAGCCATGTTCTTCACCTCCGGCACCACAGGCAACCCAAAAGGGGTGGTGCACACCCACAACACCCTGCTGGACCGCGCGCAAGCCGGTGCCGAATTCGACAAGCTCGGCAGCAGCGAAGAGGTATTGGCCTACCTGCCACCGGCCTGGATCGGGCAAAACATCTTCAGCTATGCGCAGTGGCTGTGCTGCGGCTACGTGGTCAACTGCCCCGAAAACGCCAGCACCGTCACGATCGACCTCAAGGAAGTCGGCCCGACGTATTACTTTGCACCCCCCCGGGTTTTCGAAGGCCTGCTGACCAGCGTCATGATCCGCATGGAAGACGCCGGCCGCTTCAAGCGCAGCCTGTTTGGCTACTTCATGGACGTAGCCAAACGCGTCGGCCCGGACCGCATGGACGGCAAGCCCCTTGGCCTGGTGCAAAGTCTGCTTTACGGCCTGGGCGACCTGATGGTCTACGGCCCGCTGCGCAACAACCTGGGCTTTTCGCGGGTGCGCGTGGCCTACACCGCCGGCGAAGCCATCGGCCCCGACCTCTTTACCTTTTACCGCTCCATCGGCATCAACCTCAAGCAGCTCTACGGCTCCACCGAAACCGCCGTATTCGTGTGCCTTCAGCCCGACAACCAGGCGCGCGCAGACACCGTTGGCGTGCCGATCCGCGGGGTCGAGATCAAAGTCGCAGACAACGGCGAAATTTTGGTCAAGTCAGCTGGTCTGCTCAAGGAATATTACAAAAATCCGGCCGCTACCGCCGAAGTGCTGACCGCCGATGGCTGGTACCACACCAGCGACGCCGGCTTTCTCGACGCCAGCGGCCACCTCAAGATCATTGACCGCGTCAAGGACGTCGGCCGCATCAGGGGCGGCGCCAACGACGGCGCCATGTTCGCGCCCAAGTACGTCGAAAACAAACTCAAGTTTTTCCCCTTCATCAAGGAAGCCGTGGCTTACGGTGACGGCCGCGAAAAAGTCTGCGTGATGCTCAACATCGACTTTGACGCCGCAGGCAACTGGGCCGAACGCCGCAACCTGCCTTACGCCGGCTACACCGACCTGGCGCAAAAGCCCGAGGTGTATCAACTGATCAAAGAATGCGTGGAAAAAGTCAACGCCGACCTGAGCGCCGACGCCTTGCTGGCGGGCTCCCAAGTCAGCCGCTTCCTGGTGCTGCACAAAGAGCTCGACGCCGACGATGGCGAGCTCACCCGCACCAACAAGGTCCGGCGCGGCTTCATCGCAGAGAAATACCAGCCGCTGGTCGACGCCCTGTACGCCGGCAAGACCGAGCAGTTCATCGAGACCGTCGTGAAGTTCGAAGACGGCCGTAGCGGCAGCGTCAGCGCCACGCTCAAGATCAGCGACGCCACAACCTTCACCCCCGTGAAGGCGGCCGCATGACCAATATTGAATCGCGTGGAGGCACCATGAGCAGTAAAAAAATTGGCGACGTCATCTTAGACGTCAGCAACATCTCCCTGAGTTTTGGCGGCGTCAAGGCGCTGTCGGACATCTCGTTCAACGTCAAAGAGCATGAGATCCGCGCCATCATCGGCCCCAATGGCGCGGGCAAAAGCTCGATGCTCAATTGCATCAATGGCGTCTACACGCCCCAGCAGGGCTCCATCACTTTTCGCGGCCAAACCTTCAAGCACATGAACAGCCACCAAGTGGCGGTCATGGGCGTGGCGCGCACTTTTCAAAACCTGGCCTTGTTCAAGGGCATGAGCGTGCTGGACAACATCATGTCCGGGCGCAACCTGAAGATCAAAAGCAACTTGCTGATGCAGGCCATCCGCATCGGGCCCGCCGAGAAGGAAGAATTCCAGCACCGCGAAGCGGTCGAGCGCATCATCGACTTCCTGGAAATTCAGGCCCACCGCAAAACACCCGTAGGGCAGTTGCCTTACGGCCTGCAAAAGCGGGTCGACCTCGGCCGGGCGCTGGCCATGGAGCCGCAGGTGCTGCTGCTGGACGAACCCATGGCCGGCATGAACGTCGAAGAAAAGCAGGACATGTGCCGCTTCATTCTTGATGTGAACGACGAATTTGGCACCACCGTGGTCCTGATCGAGCACGACATGGGCGTGGTGATGGACATCTCTGACCGTGTGGTCGTGCTGGACTACGGCAAAAAAATCGGCGACGGCACCCCGGACGAAGTGCGCAACAACGAAGACGTGATCCGGGCCTATCTCGGCACCAGCGACTGAGGAATAAAAACATGGCTTTCTTTCTTGAAACATTGCTGGGCGGCCTCATGGCCGGCATGCTGTACTCGCTGGTCGCGCTGGGATTTGTGCTGATCTTCAAAGCTTCAGGCGTCTTTAATTTCGCTCAGGGCGCGATGGTGCTGTTCGGCGCCCTGGCCATGGCTCGGTTTTCCGAATGGATTCCGCAGTGGACCGGCATTAACAGTGCCCTGCTGGCTAATATCGCAGCGTTCGCCATCGCCGCGGTGATCATGGTTGTGGTGGCCTGGGCCATTGAGGCGCTGGTGCTGCGGCACCTGATCAACCAGGAAGGTGCGACCTTGCTGATGGCCACGCTAGGCATTGCCTACTTCCTCGAAGGGCTGGGCCAGACCCTCTTTGGCAGCAGCATCTACAAAATTGACATTGGCATGCCCAAGGAGCCCATCTTCGTGATGGAAAGCCTTTTCCAGGGCGGTGTGCTGATCAACAAGGAAGACCTGTACGCTGCCCTGATCGCGGCGCTGCTGGTCGCGCTGCTCAGCGTGTTTTTTCAAAAGACGGCCACCGGTCGCGCTTTGCGCGCCGTAGCAGACGACCACCAGGCGGCCCAATCCATCGGCATTGCGCTCAATCGCATCTGGGTCATCGTCTGGTGCGTCGCCGGTGTGGTGGCATTGGTCGCCGGCATGATCTGGGGCAGCAAACTGGGGGTGCAGTTTTCATTGGCCACGGTGGCGCTTCGCGCGCTTCCGGTGGTGATCCTCGGCGGCCTGACGTCCGTACCCGGCGCCATCATCGGCGGGTTGATCATCGGCGTCGGCGAGAAGCTCTCCGAGGTGTACCTCGGCCCCTACGTCGGCGGCGGCATCGAGATCTGGTTTGCCTACGTGCTGGCCCTGGGCTTCTTGCTGATCCGGCCACAGGGCTTGTTCGGCGAAAAAATCATTGACCGCGTCTGAACCCGCAGACCCCCGAACACTCGCTTCAAAGAACCCTGAAAAGAACCGGACCCCATCATGCTGTACAGAGAAAACGGTCAATTCAAAACCACCTACCGGGCAGATCAACAGATCTTCCCCATTCGGCAGGACCGCATCTTCATCACCTTGTTTCTGCTCTTTGCGTTTCTGGTGGTGCCGATGCTGGCCAGCGACTACCTGTTTCGTGCGATTTTGATTCCCTTTTTGATCATCTCGCTGGCCGCGCTGGGCGTGAATATTCTGGTCGGCTACTGCGGACAAATTTCGCTCGGCTCCGGCGCCTTCATGGCGGTGGGGGCTTACGGCGCCTACAACTTTTTCGTACGCATTCCCGGCATGCCGCTGGTGCCAGCGCTGATTCTCGGCGGGCTGTGCGCCACCGCCTTTGGCATCTTGTTTGGTTTGCCGAGCTTGCGGGTCAAGGGTTTGTACCTGGCCGTGGCCACACTGGCGGCGCAGTTTTTTAGCGACTGGATGTTCTTGCGCATCAAGTGGTTCACCAACGACTCACCCTCAGGCTCGGTGTCAGTTTCTGACCTGCAAGTGTTCGGCCTGCCGATTGCCAGTGCCCAGAGCAAGTACTGGCTGTGCCTGGCGATTCTGGTCGTCATGGCCCTGCTGGCCAAGAACCTGGTGCGGGGCGCGATAGGCCGTGAATGGATGGCGATTCGGGACATGGACGTGGCCGCCGCGGTCATTGGTATCCGGCCGATGTACGCCAAGCTCAGCGCGTTTGCCGTGAGCTCTTTCATCATCGGTGTGGCTGGCGCGCTCTGGGGCTTTGTTTATCTGGGCGCCTGGGAGCCGGCAGCGTTCTCGGTCGACATCTCGTTTCGGCTGCTCTTCATGGTGATCATCGGTGGCCTGGGCTCGATCCTGGGTGGCTTTCTGGGCGCCGCCTTCATCACCATTTTGCCGATCGCGCTAAGTCAGGCGCTGCCAGCGCTGGCAGGGCTGTTCGGCGTGGAGATATCAACAGCTGGCGTGTCGCATGCCGAGTTGATGATCTTCGGCGGCCTGATCGTCTGGTTCCTGATCGTCGAGCCCCACGGCCTGGCCAAGCTGTGGAGCATTGCCAAGCAAAAGCTGCGGCTATGGCCGTTCCCGCACTGAATCTCAAATTTTTTCACCGCGTTTTTTTATTTTTACTACAGGAGACACCCATGAGGATTCGTGACTTGATTTTGACTGTGGCCGCCTTGGCCACCGGCGCATCTTGCCTTGTGACAACCAGCGCGCAGGCGCAGGCCAAGGAGCAATTCTTCCCGCTGCTGTCCTACCGCACCGGTCCCTACGCCCCCAACGGCGTGCCATGGGCCAACGGGAAGCAGGACTACATCAAGCTCATCAACGCGCGCGATGGCGGCATCAACGGCGTCAAGCTGACCTTTGAAGAATGCGAAACCGGCTACGCCACCGACCGTGGCGTGGAATGCTACGAGCGCCTGAAAAGCCGCCCGGGCGTGGCCTTGTTTGACCCGCAAGCCACCGGCATCACCTTCGCTCTGACAGAAAAAGTCACCACCGACAAAGTGCCCCTGATCACCCTCGGCTACGGCCTGTCGGTGGCACAGGACGGCCAGGCCTTCAAGTGGAACTTCCCCCTGATGGGCAGCTACTGGACTGGCGCAGACATCCTGATCCAGCATCTGGGCAAAAAAGAAGGCGGCCTGGACAAGCTCAAGGGCAAGAAGATTGCGTTGGTCTACCACGACTCTCCGTTCGGCAAGGAGCCCATCCCCCTGCTGCAAGAGCGCTCGAAAATGCACGGCTTTGAGCTGCAGATGATCCCGGTCACCGCGCCAGGCGTCGAGCAAAAATCAGCCTGGCTGCAGGTGCGCCAGAGCCGTCCCGACTACGTGCTGCTGTGGGGCTGGGGCGTGATGAATTCGACCGCCTTGAAAGAAGCGCAGGCCACCGGCTACCCGCGCGACAAGATGTACGGCGTCTGGTGGGCCGGAGCCGAGCCGGACGTCAAGGACGTCGGCGAAGGCGCCAAGGGTTACAACGCCCTGGCACTGAACACGTCGGGCCAGCAACCGAAGGTGATTCAGGACATCCTCAACCTGGTGCACGCCAAAGGCCAGGGCACGGGACCCAAGGACGAAGTCGGTCAGGTGCTCTACACCCGCGGCGTGATCATCCAGATGCTCAGCGTGGAAGCGGTGCGCCGGGCGCAAGAGCGCTTTGGCAAGGGCAAGGTCATGACGGGCGAGCAAGTCCGCTGGGGTCTTGAGAACCTGGCGCTGGACCAAAAGCGTCTGGACGCCCTGGGCTTTTCGGGCATCATGCGGCCGCTGTCGACCTCTTGCGCCGACCACATGGGTTCGACCTGGGCACGCGTTCAGACCTGGGATGGCAGCAAGTGGAGCTTCAGCTCTGACTTCATCCAGGCCGACGAGCAAATCATCAAGCCCATGGTCAAGGCAGGTGCCGACAAGTACCTGGCCGACAAGAAAATGGCCCGCCGCGCTCCGTCTGACTGCCAGTCCTGATCGCCGCCGCCCTTCGGGGCGGCTACTGGCGGCCCCACTGTTGGGGTCGCCAACTGAAAGCGCAGCCGTCTGTGCTTTCAGTTGGCTCAACCGGATACACCACCATGAATGACTCGAACATCGTTCTCAATGTCAACGGCATTGAGGTCATCTACAACCACGTGATTTTGGTGCTCAAAGGCGTGTCGCTGCAGGTCCCGGAAGGCCGCATCGTGGCCATCCTGGGCGGCAATGGCGCGGGCAAGACCACGACCTTGCGCGCCATCTCGAACTTGCTCAAGGGCGAGCGCGGCGAGGTCACCAAGGGCTCGATCGAGCTGCGCGGTGAGCGCATCGAAAACCTCTCGCCCGCTGACCTGGTGCAGCGTGGCGTGGTGCAGGTCATGGAGGGCCGGCATTGCTTTGCCCACCTGACGATTGAGGAAAATCTGCTCACGGGCTCCTACACCCGCAAGGACAAGGCCGAAGTGGCGGCCAACCTGGAGAAGGTCTACAACTACTTTCCTCGTCTGAAAACGCGCCGCACCTCGCAAGCGGCCTACACCTCGGGCGGCGAGCAGCAAATGTGCGCCATTGGCCGGGCGCTGATGGCCAACCCCAGCGTGGTCCTGCTCGACGAGCCCTCAATGGGCCTGGCGCCGCAGATTGTTGAAGAGGTCTTCAACATCGTCAAAGACCTCAACCAGAAGGAAAAGGTCACCTTTTTGCTGGCCGAGCAGAACACCAACATGGCCCTGAAATACGCCGACTACGGCTACATCATGGAAAGCGGGCGCGTCGTGATGGACGGCGCCGCCCGCGATCTGGCCAGCAACGAGGACGTCAAGGAGTTTTACCTGGGCGTGGGCGGCGGCGAACGCAAGAGCTTCAAGGACGTCAAGAGCTACAAGCGCCGCAAGCGCTGGCTGGCCTGAGCGGCAAAGACACCGAGGCACAAGGACCCACATGACTTCTTTTCTGGATACGCTGGAAACCCGCTCCGCCGCAGAGCGCGAAGCCGCACTGCTGCAGGCCCTGCCCGCACAGATAGCCCACGCACAGGCGAACGCTCCAGCGTTTGCCAATTTGCTCGCCGGCGTGCAGTCTGGTGACGTGACTACCCGCAGCGCGCTGGCCCGGCTGCCGGTCATCCGCAAATACGAATTGCTGGAGCGGCAAAAAGCCGCACGCGCCAGCGGCAGTGCCGACGTCTTCGGCGGTTTCAGTGCCGTCGGCTTTGGCGCCCGCATGCCACGCGTTTTTGCCAGCCCGGGCACGCTCTACGAGCCCGAAGGCACGGCGCGCGACTACTGGCGCATGTCACGCGCCATGTTTGCTGCCGGCTTTCGCCCGGGCCAGCTGATTCACAACTGCTTTAGCTACCACTTTGTGCCTGCTGGCTCCATGATGGAAACAGGCGCCCACGCCCTGGGCTGCACCGTGTTTCCGGGTGGCACGGGCCAGACCGAGCAGCAGGTGCAGGCCATGGCCGAACTGCGACCGGCCGGCTACATCGGCACGCCCAGCTTTTTAAAAATCATCCTCGACAAGGCCGCCGAGATGCAGGTCTCGCTGCCAAGCCTGACGCGGGCGCTGGTGTCGGGCGAGGCCTTCCCGCCTTCGCTGCGCGACTGGCTGGCCGAGCGTGGCGTGGCCGGCTACCAGTGTTACGCCACGGCCGACCTGGGCCTGATCGCCTACGAGACCGAAGCCCGTCAGGGTCTGGTGCTGGACGAAGGCGTGATCGTCGAGATCGTGCGGCCGGGCACCGGTGATCCCGTGGCCGAAGGGGAGGTGGGCGAGTTGGTGGTCACGACCTTGAACACCGACTATCCGCTGATCCGTTTTGGCACCGGCGACCTGTCCGCCGTGCTGCCAGGCCAGTGCCCGAGCGGGCGCACCAACACCCGGATCAAGGGCTGGATGGGCCGTGCCGACCAGACCACCAAGGTGCGTGGCATGTTTGTAAATCCGGGCCAGATTGCCGACATCGCCAAACGTTTTCCCGAGGTCCTCAGGGCCAGACTGGTGGTCAGCGGCGAAATGGCCAACGACAGCATGACGCTCAAGGTAGAAGCATCAAGCCTGCCGCAGGATCTGTCGTCGCGCCTGAGCGAGGCCATCCGCGACGTGACCAAACTGCGCGGTAACGTCGAACTGCTGCCAGCGGGCAGTCTGCCCAACGACGGACTGGTGATCGAGGATGCCCGCAGCTACAAATAAACTAGGCGAATCAGGCAACGTGGTCAAGAAGGGGCGGACAAGACCCCATTGAGGGCTTGCCCTTACGTATAAACCGCCTAGGGCAGCATCTGTCCGGGCTTTAAAATTTGGCCTTCAGATCAAGGAGCTTCTTTCATGAAAAAACTCATCGCCTTGGCGCTAGCCGCCACCGCGGTCTTTGCGCAGGCACAGACTTACCCCGGCACCAAGCCGATTTCGTTCGTGGTTCCCTTCGCCGCCGGCGGCCCGACCGACCGGGTCGCGCGCGATCTGGCCGAAGCCATGCGAAAAGCCATGGGCGGCAGTGCCAACTTCGTCGTTGAAAACGTCAACGGCGCTGGCGGCACCATTGGCATGGCCAAGGTCGCCAAGGCCAGCAATGACGGCCACACCCTGCTGGTGCACCACATCGGCATGGCGGCAGCCCCGGGGCTTTACCGCAAGCTGTCCTTCAAAGTCGCCGACGACTTTGAATTCCTGGGCATGATCAACGAAGTACCCATGACGCTGATCGGCAAGCCTCAGTTGCCGGCCAACACCTACCGCGACTTCGAAAACTACATCCGCACCAACGCCGGCAAGCTCAATATTGCCCACGCTGGTCTGGGCTCGGCCTCGCACCTGTGCGGCCTGATGTGGCAGTCCCGCCTGCAAGCCAGTGAAGCCATGACCACCATTCCTTTTGGCGGCACCGCTCCGGCCATGAATGCACTGGTCGGCGGCCAGGTTGATGTGATGTGCGACCAGACCACCAACACCACCGGCCAGATCGAAGCCGGCCGCGTCAAGGCTTTTGCCGTGACCACTGCCAAGCCGATGTCCAACCACAAACTGCTCAAGGACTACCCAACGCTGCAGGAAATGGGTCTGAAGGGCTTCGAGCTGACCATCTGGCATGGCCTGTACGCCCCCAAGGGCACGCCACCGGCCGTGCTGACCCAACTCAACAATGCCTTGAAAATCGCACTCAAAGACCCTGAGTTCATCAAAAAACAGGAGGGCCTGGGCGCTGTGGTCGTTACCGACAAGCGCGTTGAGCCTGCCAATCACAAGGCTTTTGTCGCCGCCGAAACGGCCAAGCTCAAGCCAGTGATCGAAGCCGCCGGCAAGTTCGCCGACTGATCGATCGGCCTCATCGGCAAAAACCGCCGCGGCCTTGAGGCTCCGGCGGTTTTATTTTGGCTGCACGCGGCCGATGCGGGTTATCCCGCCTCCGTGTCGGCCGGCTTGAATGTACAACTCCAAAGGTGGCCATGCCGCCCCAAAAAACACGCCCAATTCAAAGAGACAACATGCCCATGACAAACACCACAACCTCACCCGCATCGAGCCACGCACAGCAACAAGCTAGCCGCAGAAGCTGGGTGCGTATGGCGGCTATGAGCGCTTTGAGCACCTTGGGTGCATTGACGGCGCTAACCAGCCAAAGCGCCATGGCGCAAGGCGCCTGGCCCAACACGCCGGTGCGCATCGTCGTGCCGTTCGCAGCCGGCGGCACCACCGACATTTTGGCCCGCGCCATTGCACCGGAACTCTCCAAAGCGCTGGGTCAACCCTTCGTGGTCGAAAACCGGGGAGGTGCGGGCGGCAACCTCGGCGCCGACATCGTCGCCAAATCACCCGCCGACGGTTACAGCCTGCTGATGGGCACCGTCGGCACGCACGGCATCAACCGGGCCTTGTACGACAAAATGCCATTCGATCCGGTCAAGGACTTCGCCCCCATCACGCTGGTCGCCGGCGTTCCCAATGTGATGGTCATGAACACTGAAAAAGCCCGCGCCCTGGGCATTAACTCCGTGCTGGACTTCATCAAATACGCCAAGAGCAATCCCGGCAAACTGAACATGGCGTCCAGCGGCAACGGCACCTCGATTCACCTGGCCGGCGAGCTTTTCAAAAGCATGACCGGCACCTTCATGGTCCACTTTCCGTACCGCGGCTCGAGCCCCGCGTTGCTCGACTTGCTGGGCGGCAACACCGATGTGATGTTTGACAACCTGCCGTCTTCCATGCCGCACATCAAGAGCGGAAAACTCAAGGCTTTTGCCGTCACCAGCAGCCAGCGCTCGGCCGTCCTGCCGGATGTGCCCACCATTGAGGAAGCCGGCAAACTCAAGGGCTACGAAGCCAGCAGCTGGTTTGGGCTGCTCGCGCCTGCAGGCACCCCGCCCGACATCGTCAACCGCATCCAGCAGGAAGTTGCCAAGTCACTTAGCAGCCCCGCCATCAAGGAAAAACTACTGGCGCAAGGCGCGATTCCGAGCGGTAACACGCCGCAGGAGTTCGCCCGACTGATCGACGCCGAAATCAGCAAGTGGGCGCAGGTGGTCAAAGCCTCCGGCGCGAAGGTCGACTGAGCTCAGACGCCCCAGACGATATCGTCCCCATACTCGTAACAGCGGCGCAGCATGTCCATCATGGGCTGCACCCGCTGGCGCAAGCTGACCCCGTCACCGCGTGGCGGCATCGGGCTGGTACCGGCCTGAAAGGCTGCCTTTTCCTCGGCAAAAGTCTGCTCTTCAAGCACCACGGCGGCTTCCAGCGCCAACAAGGCCGACGGCATCTGCGCCGACAAGATAATTCCCTGCGGTCCCGGCTCCTTGCCAATGATCTCCAGCACGCGCCGGCCATTGGGCTCGAGCATGATGACATCACCGGTGTTCCGGGCCTTGAATTTGTACAACATGAAGCGCTCTCCTTGATCACCAGATTCGATTATGAGCGGCGGCACGCTGGCGCGCTGTAGTCCTTGAGCCCGCCGCGCGCTTGGGCACTGCCGAGCTGGCGCAAAATACCCGTCTATGTTCACCATTGCCACCGCCCCAAAGCCAGCCCTTCAGAGCCTGCAACAAGACGGCCTGTGCCTGCTGCAAACAGACGAGTTGAACGCCACGCTGGCAAGCTATCGGGCTCAGGGTCTGGGCAGCGAGCACCCACCCACACCAGCCTGGCACGGCGACTGGTCGGCGCTGACCGGCGCCTGGGACCGGCTGCCGCCTGATCTGCACCTCAAGGACGGCGGCCACTACCGCCAGCGCCGTCACAGCTGCTACGTGCAGACCCTGGCGACCGGCCAATTGGAACTCACACCCCACCGCGCCCACTGGCAGCCCACCGAGTACAACGCCTTGCACGGCGGCTTTGAACGCTGGTTCGAACCGGTCGAGCCAGAAGTTGCCAGCGCCGCCGCCTGGACCGACCTGATTAGCCAGTTGGGCCAGCTCTTTGCCCAAGTGCGGCCTACGCCCCACTGGCACATTGAGGCCCACCAATTTCGCATTGACACCGCCGGCGGCGTGGGCCGTCCCACCCCCGAAGGCGCGCACCGGGATGGCGTTGATTTTGTGGCGGTGGTGTTGCTCAGGCGGCACGGGGTCAAAGGCGGCGAGACCCGTGTCTTTGACGCCCACGGACCGCATGGCCTGCGTTTTGTGATGGCGCAACCCCTGTCCGCCCTGCTGCTGGACGACACGCGCGTGATCCACGAGACCACGCCGATTTTGCCCACCGACCCCGCAAAGCTGGGCTTCAGGGATACGCTGGTGCTGACGTACCGGGCAGCGGCATTTCAGGCGCCGCCCTGAGCGTCACATCCACCCGGCCTGCGTTCAGACCAGCAAGGCATTGACCCGCCGCACGTAGGCGGCGGGGTCGTCCGGTAGACCGCCCTCGGCCAGCAGGGCCTGGTCAAACAGGATGTGGGCCAGGTCATCGAACTGCGTGCCGTCCACACCGGCTTCGAGCTTTTTCACCAGGGGATGCAGGGCGTTGACTTCCAGTGTCGGCAAAACCTGGGGCACGGGCTGGCCGGCCTGCTTGAGCATACGGGCGAGCTGGGTCGACATCTCGCCGTCCTTGACCACCAGGCAAGCCGGCGAATCCACCAGTCGCGTGGTGGCGCGCACATCGACCGCCTTATCCTTGAGCGCCTCCTTGAGCTTGTCCAGCACCGGTTTGAACTGGGTTTGCGCTTCTTCGGCGGCTTTCTTTTCGTCTTCGTCCTGCAGCTTGCCCAGGTCCACCGAGCCTTTGGCCACCGACTGCAAGGGCGTCCCGTCGAAATCGCGCAAATAGCTCAGTGCCCACTCGTCCACACGGTCGGTCATGAGCAGGACCTCAATGCCCTTCTTGCGAAAGATCTCCAACTGGGGGCTGTTGCGGGCGGCCGCCGGGGTGTCGGCCGTGATGTAGTAGATCGCGTCCTGTCCGTCTTTCATGCGGGCCTTGTAGTCGGCCAGGCTGACGCTGGTGGTGTCGGTGGTGGAGCTGGCAAAACGCAGCAGCTTGGCCAGCCGGTCCTTGTTGGCAAAGTCCTCGCCCAGGCCCTCTTTGAGGACGGCGCCAAACTCGGCGTAGAAGCTGGCGAATTTTTCCGGCTCGTTGGCCGCCAGGTCTTCGATCATGGACAGCACCCGCCGCGTATTGCCTTCGCGAATGGCCTTGACGGCGCGGCTTTCCTGCAGCAGCTCACGCGAGACGTTCAGTGGCAAGTCGGCCGAATCAACCACCCCTTTGACGAAACGCAAATAGGTGGGCATGAGCGCTTCGGCATCGTCCATGATGAAGACTCGGCGCACATACAGCTTGACACCCGCGGCCTTGTCGCGGTTGAACAAATCCATGGGCGCCTTGGCCGGGATAAACAGCAGCTGCGTGAACTCGGTCGAGCCTTCCACGCGGTTGTGCGTGGTCGCCAGCGGCGCTTGCTGGTCGTAGCTGATTTGCTTGTAGAACTCGTCGTACTGCTCTGGCGTGATGTCTTTCTTGGCGCGCGTCCACAGCGCCGCAGCCTGGTTGACGGTCTCCCATTCGCCGGTGGCCACCATCTCGCCGGGCTGCTCGTTTTCGCCTTCTTTCCACTCTTCCTTTTCCATCAGGATGGGCAGCGAGATATGGTCCGAGTACTTGCTGATGATGCCCTTGAGCTTCCAGGCGTTGAGGTAGTCGCTGGCATCGTCTTTGAGATGCAGGATGACGCTGGTGCCGCGTTCGGCACGCTCAATCTCGTCGACCTCGAACTCGCCCGTGCCTTGGCTGCTCCAGCGCACGCCCTGCTTGGCGTCCAGGCCAGCGCGGCGGCTTTCGACGGTGATGCGGTCGGCGACGATGAAGCCGGCATAAAAGCCCACGCCGAACTGGCCGATGAGCTGCGAGTCGGCTTTCTGGTCACCCGAGAGTTTGGAGACAAATTCGCGGGTACCGCTCTTGGCGATCGTGCCCAGGTTGTCAATGGCTTCCTGCTGCGACAGGCCAATGCCGTTGTCGGTAATCGTCAGCGTTTTGGCGGATTTGTCGAAACTGAGCTTGACCTTCAGGTCGGGGTCGTTCTCATATAGCGAGCCGTCATTGAGCGCTTCAAAGCGCAGCTTGTCGCAGGCATCAGAAGCGTTGGAGACCAGCTCCCGCAGAAAAATATCGGGGTTCGAGTACAGCGAATGCGTGACGAGCTGCAACAGTTGGGCGACTTCGGCCTGGAAGGAAAGCGTTTGTTTTTTCATGAGTTGGCAAGATGAAATGACAGAATTTTGGTAAGTGGGGCTGGCACCCCCCCTTTTCAAGAGCGCCGGACCGGGGCCGCCACATCCCGCAGCCGGGCGAAGACCTTCCAAAATGCGGCGTCCTGCGTGGTGGCGAAATTGATGCGCATCAAGGAGCAAGGCTGACGCGTCGCATGAAACAGCGCCCCCGGCGCCAGCAGATAGCCTTCGTCATGCATGCGCTGGGCCAGCAGATCGGTGTCGACGCCGGTTTCCACCCAGCCAAACAGACCCGCCGGCTCGGCCGCAAAATTGCAGCCGTGCGCCAGCGCCAACTTGGTGCTGCGGGCACGGGCCTGGTCGAGCCGGTCACGAATACGTTCTGCGTGCCGGCGCAACTGGCCCTGGTCGATACACCAGGCGAGGGCTTTTTCCAGAAGGGCAGGCGTGGTGAGCGTGGCCAGCAATTTGGTGTCCAGCAGGGGCTCGACCAGCGCCTGCGGCGCCGCCAGGTAGCCCACACGCCAGCCGGGCGCCAGAATCTTGGCAAAGCCGCTGACGTAGACGGTTCGCTGCAAGCCATCTAGCGCACACAGCCGGGTGGCGTGCTCGGGTGCCAGGTGGCTGTACGTGTCGTCTTCGGCCACATAAAACCGATGCACGTTGGCCAGCTGCAGCAGGCGATGGGCACTGCCCGGCGCCAGACAGTAGCCCGTGGGGTTGTGAAAAACACTCACGCTGACAAAAAGTTTGGGCGCGTGCATCTCGCAGTAGCGGGCCATGACGGCCAGATCGGGCCCGTCGGCGCGGCGCGGCACCGGCAGAATCCGCATGCCCAGGGCCTCAAGCCGCGCAAATTCGACCGCCCAACCCGGCTCCTCCACCATCACGCAATCGCCTGCGCGCAGCAAGGTGCGGCTGATGATGTCCAGCGCGTGCGTGGCCCCCACCGTGGTGATGATTTGCTCCGGCGTCGCCTCGATATTCAAGCTGGCCAGCTTGTTCGACAAGCTGCGGCGCAACCCGCTGTCGCCGGCCGGTTCCCCATACTGCAGCGAATGCGCCAGCAGCGCCTGCGTGCCCGTGACGCGGCGCACGGACGCCGGCAAAAAACGGCTTTCCAGCCAGTCGGCAGGAAACACCCCCATGCCCGGTTGTGGCTTGCCATGCTGGCTATGGAACATGCCGCGAATCAGTGCGGTCGCATTCACCGGTGCCGGGCGCACCGGCTCTGGCGTCTGCTGCGGGGGCGCGCCGGCTGCCTGGCCAGCCCAGGGCAGCTCGCGCACAAAAAACCCGCGATTCTTGCGCGCCTCGACCAGCCCCTGGGCCTGCAGGCGGTCGTAGGCGGCCACCACCGTGGAGGCGCTCACGCCCTGCTGCTGCGCGCACTGACGCACCGAAGGCAGCCGGGCACCGGGCGCGAGCAGGCGGCTTTGAATGCGTTGCGCCAAACGCCCGCACAATTGGTCGGCCAAAGAGCTGGACGCGGTTTTCAAAAGCAGGCTCATGTCAGACCTCACAGGTTCGAAAAAATGAATTCAAAGGGATGCGTACTGTGTTGCCACCAAAACCAATACAGTGTTCTAAATTGTTCATTTAACTGTACTGCTACTGTGTTGCCAGAAACTATAAAGTCAGCCCCATGAACCCACAAGCCCTGACACCGATACCGCCCGGGGCACCCCCGCCAGCCCTGCGCGCAGCGAGCCTGGCCGCATGAGTGCGACCGAATTCACAGCCTTGCTGCTGCTGGCCACGGCCATGAGCTTTTCGCCCGGGCCGAACACGGCGCTGTCCACCTCGATGGCGGCCAACCATGGCCTGCGGCGTGCCATGCCCTTCGTGTGCGCCGTGCCGGTGGGCTGGGGCCTGCTGCTGTGCCTGAGCGCGCTGGGAGTGGGGGCGATGCTGGTGGCGCTGCCCTGGCTGGCCTGGGCCGTCAAGCTACTCGGTGCCGCTTACTTGCTGTGGCTGGCCCGGCGCCTGGCCAGCTCGCACGAGCTGGTGCAGACGGGGCCTGTCCACATCCGCTTCTGGCCCGGCGTGGGCCTGCAGTTCGTCAACATCAAGGCCTGGATGCTGGCGCTGGCGATTGTCAGTGGCTGGGTGGCCGGCCGCGCCGATGCCGGCTTGCGCTTTGCCACGGTATTACCCGTCATGCTGGTGTATGCCTTTGCCAGCAACCTGACCTACGCTTTGGCAGGGGCCTTGCTGCGCCAGTGGTTGACGGGGCCCGACGGCAGCCGGCAGCGCTTGCGCTGGTTCAACCGCCTGATGGCGGCCGTGCTGGGCCTGACCGCCGTGTGGATGCTGCTGCGATGACCGCCCACCCGAACCCGCAAACCCTGCGGCGCGGACTTTGGCTCGGTTGCCTGGGCGTGCTCATGTTTTCGGTGACGCTGCCCATGACGCGCCTGGCCGTCGGAACGCCCGAGGCGCCGCAGATGTCCAGCGTCTTTGCGGCGCTGGCCCGGGCGGCGCTGGCCGGGAGCCTGTCAGCCGTGTACTTGCTGGTCACGCGGGCGCCGTGGCCGCGCCGGCAAGACTGGTGGCCGCTGGTGCTGGTGGCGCTGGGCGTAGTTTTTGGTTTCCCGCTGCTGACCTCGCTCGCACTGCGCCATGTACAGGCGGCGCACGCCAGCGTGATTTTGGGTGTGATGCCACTGGCCACGGCTGCCGTCGGCGCGCTGCTGCATCGGCAGCGCCCTTCGCTTGGGTTCTGGTTTTTTGCGGTGCTCGGCAGCGCGCTGGTGATGACGTTTGCCATGCTGCGCTCGGGCGGTCCGGCCGGTCACTTCAGCCTGCAGCCGGCCGACATGCTGCTGCTGGCAGCCACCCTGTGCGCCGCCTTGGGCTACGCCATTGGCGCGCGCCTGTCACAGCGCTTGCGCGCAGAGCACGTCATTTGCTGGGCCCTGCTGATCTCCTTACCACTGACCCTGCCCGGCAGCTGGCTGGCTTGGCCCGATCAACCGATGCCCGCGTCCGCCTGGTGGGCGCTGAGCTACCTGGGGGTGTTTCCCATGTGGCTTGGTTTTTTTGCCTGGTACCGCGGCCTGGCGCTGGGCGGCACGGTGCAGGTCAGTCAGGTCCAGCTCCTGCAGCCGTTTTTGTCCATGCTGTTTGCCGTACCGCTGCTCGGCGAGCGGCTCGATGCGACCACCCTCGGCTTTGCGCTGGCCGTCATTGCCAGCGTGGTGCTGGGCCGGAAAATGGCGGCCTCGACAGCGACCGCGCCTATCCCCGCAAAAGCACCGTCCTGACTGGCTCACTCGCCCCGCTCGCCCCTTTGAATCTGGAAAGAAAGACACACCCCATGCCCTGGACCCTGGCCCGACGCGCCGCCAAGATGAACCCTTCGGTGCTGCGCGAAATCCTCAAGATCACCGACAAGCCCGGCATCATCAGCTTGGCCGGCGGCCTGCCCTCGCCCCGCACCTTTCCGGTCAGCGAGTTCAGCGCGGCCTGTGAAAAAGTGCTGCGCGAAGACAGTGACGGCGCACTGCAGTACGCCGCCAGCGAAGGCTTTCCCGCCCTGCGCCAAATGGTCGCCGACTTCCTGCCCTGGCCGGTGGATCCAGCGCAGGTCCTGATCACCACCGGCTCGCAGCAGGGCCTGGATCTGGTGGCCAAGG
>CAIMVC010000033.1 GCA_903844825.1 uncultured Burkholderiales bacterium
ACCAGACAGTTTGAAGTGGCCACGGTCCCCCAAGGCGGCGCCACTGCCAGCCAAGGTGCCACCGGTGGCGCCGGTGGCGCCCAAGCTCACGTTGCCAATCAAGGCGCTGCCAGAGGTGGACCAGGCGGCGTCCAGCGTGCCACCGCCCGAAATCGCCACATCCGTACCGGAGGGCAGGGCATTGGGTGTGCTCAGTCTCAGCGTCCCGCTGCTCACGGTGGTGCCGCCACCGTAGGTGTTGGTTCCCGACAAGGTGGTGGTCCCCGCGCCTTGCTGAATGACACCCCCACTTCCGCTGATGGCGCCGGACCATGTCATCGCATCAGATCGGTCGAAGATCAGTGTGCCGCTGTTGGCAACCGCGCCCGTGATGCTGCCGCTGGTGCCGGCCGCACCAATCTTCAAGGTGCCAGCGGTGATGGAAGTGCCACCGCTATAAGTGTTGGTGCCCGTCAGTGTGGTGGTGCCCGCACCCTGCTGTATGACTGCACCATTTCCGCTGATGGCGCCAGAAAAGGTCATCGCATTGGACCGATCAAAAATCAGCGTACCACTGTTGGTGACCGCGCCAGTGATGCTGCCGCTGGTGCCAGCCGCTCCGATTTGCAAGGAACCGGCATTGATCGTGGTGCCGCCGCTGTAGGTGTTGGTACCTGTCAGCAACAGCGTGCTGCTGCCTGCTTTGATCAGAGAGCCAGTTCCACTGATGGTTGAAGCGATGGTGCTGGTGGCACCACCGCTGCCAAAGGTGTCGAAGGTCAGGGACTGCCCAGTGCCCAGCGCGAAGTTTGCTGCGGCATTGCCATTGATCACCCGGTGGGTGAGCTTGAGGTTGCCAGCAAGGTCGGAGGCGGCAAGGCTAAAGCCAGATGCGACGGAGAGGGCGCAGTTAAAGCCACAGATTTGCACACCGTTATCGACCAGGCTGCCGATGGTGAGGGTGCCGGTGGCATTGAGGTTGCGGATGTCCTGTGTGAACAGGCCCACTGTGTCGCTGAGCTTTTGGCCGAGAAGGAAGTTATATCCGCCAGTCAGGAGCACACTGATATCGGTGGCATCAACTGATCTGTTGGCGAATTTCAGGTGGTCGTTGCTGAGGTTGCCAGCCTCCGAGCTCAGGATGCTGACGCTCCCGCCAGTCTGCACAGCGTTGCTGCCCCCTGTGGTGGCGCTGCGGATGTAGACCAGGGGCGAGGAAAGGTTGACAGGGCCAGAGACGGCGACGATGCGACTGCTGCCCAGCAGGTCCAGCGATTGGGTCGCGGTGAGTGAAACGGCGGCGCTCCCCGCCGTTGAAAGGGTCCCGGCCACACTCACGTTGCCTCCCAATGCCGTGATCGGTCCTGTGATGCCAATGTTGCCGAGGGTGATGTTGGCCGTGTTGCCGGCCTTGCCAACGGTCAAGCCACCCAAGTCGCTGCCAAAGCTCAGGCTGCTGGTGTTGAAAGCGCTGGTGAAGCTGGTGCCAGCAGGTCTGATGACCAGCTCACCGGCTCCGCTATAGCCGCTGCTGGTGAGCGAGGGTGCATTTTTTTCCAGGATGAGGGTGCCGGCGCTGATGGTGGTGGCGCCCGTGTACGTGTTGCCACCTGTCATCACCAGATTACC
>CAIMVC010000034.1 GCA_903844825.1 uncultured Burkholderiales bacterium
CAGTTCGTGAGGTGTGCTTGCTTGCGGTTTGAGGTGAATCTGTACAGCTGGCGCCTGCGCATATAAAGCGCGCAGCATCGGTGGCATGAAGACGGTGGTGGTGAAGTCGGACACCAACATCGAAAAGGAGCGGATCGACGTAGTCGGATCGAAGACCGCTGGGGCCACAACATCGCTATCAACACGCAACAGGATTTCGCGCACCGGCTGCTGCAGCGACTCTGCTCGTGGCGTAAGCATCATCTGCCGGCCCACCTGGATCAGCAATTCGTCACCGAAATACTCACGCAGGCGACTCAGCGCATTGCTCATGGCGGGCTGGCTCAGGTTCACACGCACGGCGGCACGGCTGATGTTGCGCTCTTGCAGCAGGGCGTCAAGAGCCACCAGCAAATTGAGGTCGAGCTTTTTGAAGCGCAAGGGTTACTCCTGGTATCCGTCGGATCAATACTATCAATTCATAAAATCCATTTTACAAATGGATTGACGGATTATAAAGTCGCCCTCGGTACACACTCAACCCTGAACCTATGAAGGAGACACCCGTGAAAATGACTAAGTTGTTTCAGCTGAGCGCCTTGGCTTTCTGCGCCATGACGGCTACCGCAGCCTCCGCCCAACAAGAAATCAAGATGACCGTCTGTTCTGGACAGGCGCCTGTGTTCTCGTTCGTTCGGCTGATTGGGCAAAGTTTCATTCCAACCGTGAACGCCGAGTTGGCCAAGACAGGCAAGATGAAAATCACTTGGAATGAAGCCTATGGCGGTACGCTGGCCAAGATTGGCGGCGAGTTGGAGGCGATGCAGCAAGGCATCTGTGACATGGGTGTCGTCGGCTTGGTGTTCCACCCCGCCAAGTTGCCATTGCAACAGGTCAGTTTCATGGCGCCCTTTGGCCCGACCGACCTGCGCCCTGTAGTCAAGGTCATGAACGACATGAACCGAAACAACCCCTTCTTGCGCGGCGCCTGGGAAAAGCACAACCAGGTCTTCCTTGCCGGCACTGCTGTAGACGATTACGGTCTATTCGCCAATTTCCCAGTGACCCGCTACGAAGATGTCAATGGCAAGAAAATCGCCAGTTCGCCAACGCCGTTGTCCTGGCTCAAGGGCACGGGTGCCACCGGTGTGACCTCGGGCTTGCCCGCGTACTACAACGACCTCAAGTCGGGGGTTTATGGCGGCGTTCTGACCTTCCTGACTGCGGCGGCGCCGATCAAATTGTTTGAGGTAGCGCCCAATTACACGCAGACCGGCATGGGCTCCACTTTCCCAGGCGCACTGACGATGAACAAACAGACCTGGGACAAACTCGGTGCCGAAGGTCAGGCTGCAGTGCGCGCAGCTGCGGACATTTATGCAACGCGTTACGTGACCGAAACGCAAACGGCGGTCACCAATGCCGAGGCCGCATTCAGGGCGGGTGGTGGCAAGGTCAGCGCATTGTCTCCTGCAGAACGTGACCGCTGGGCCAAAGCCATTGAGAACCCCGCCAAGCCCTGGATAGCCCAAAACGGACAACCCGCGCGTGATGTGCTCAAAGCTTATATGGATGCCTTACGCGCCGAAGGCGTGAAGTTCCTCCGAGACTGGGACAAGGAGTGAGGGTGTCACCGGCCCGCCTGTTTGACGGTCTAACACGGGGCATGAACGCCCTGGGCACATGCGTGGTCCTGTTCATCATGGGGGTCGTGCTGACCGACGTCATTGGGCGTGGCCTGTTTTCGAAGCCA
>CAIMVC010000035.1 GCA_903844825.1 uncultured Burkholderiales bacterium
TGGCTCTATGAGGGCATGCTCATGTTCGGGGTGACCTTTGTCGCCGACTATCTCTTCAGTACGCTCAGCCAGACGCGTCACGCCATGGAAAATCGCCATGCCCAGCAAGCGTTCCTGTTTTTGGTATTCGGTATTTACTTTGTCTGGTTTTGGGCGCAGGGACAAACCCTGGCCATGAAGACATGGAACATACGGGTCACGGATGTCCGTGGACACCGGCTAACGCAGCAGCGCGCCTTGCTGCGCTACGTGCTGAGCTGGGTCTGGTTTTTACCGCCGCTGCTTGGCAGTTCGATTGCGGGGCTGGATGCGCGGCAGGCGATCGTCATCAGCGTGGCCTGGGTGGTGTTATGGGCGACGCTGTCACGCTTTCATCCACAAGGGCAGTTCTGGCATGACGTTCTGGCAGGAACGCGACTCGAGACTTTCAGAGCCCCTGAGGTTAAGCGGGGCTAAGGCTACCCGCGAGTCTCGCATGCCTATTCCCGAGCCGCAACCAACCGAGCAGCGAGATGGCATGGCTACGCAAATATCATCAGAGACTGCGCCGGCCAATCCCCAAAAGCAGAGAACCGGTCTAAACCGGGTCGCTCATGCCGGTCGTTACTCCCTCAGCGGGTTACGAGCCGGCTGGCATGAAACTGCATTTAGGCAAGAAGCGATCGCCGCCATCATTTTGTTTCCCGTGGCCTTCTGGCTGGGCCGCAACTGGACCGAAATAGCGTTGTTGCTGGCTACGCTCGTGCTGGTCCTGATCGTCGAGCTGTTGAACACCGGAATTGAGACAACCATTGATCGAATTGGCCCGCAATGGCATGAGCTCTCCAAGCGCGCCAAAGACGTAGGCAGTGCCGCCGTCCTATTGAGCCTATTGCTTTGTGCTGGCACTTGGGGTGCTGCCATCTACGTGAGGATGTTCCTTTGACGCCAACTTTTAGCCTTTGCGTTTACTGCGGTTCAAGACCCGGTACCGACCCCGTGTTTGCCGAACTGGCCAAGGACGTCGGCCACTGGATTGGCACGCACGGAGGACAATTGGTCTACGGCGGTGGTCACAACGGACTGATGGGGCTCATGGCCGACGCGACATTGAGCGCCGGTGGCACGGTGGTGGGCGTTATACCCAAGGCCCTGGTCGAAAAAGAGTCGGCCCATCGGGGTTGCACCCAATTGCACGTGGTCGAGACCATGCACGACCGAAAGAAACTGATGGCCGAGCACGCCGACGCATTCTTGGCTCTGCCCGGCGGCATAGGGACCTTCGAAGAATTTTTTGAAGTCTGGACCTGGCGGCAATTGGGCTACCACGACAAACCCATCGGCCTGCTCAACTGCAATGGCTACTACGACGCGCTGCTCGAGTTTTTAAATTCGAGCATCCAACACGGGTTCATGACTGCCGCGCAAATCAAGATGATTCAAACCGGATCGCAGCCTGGCCCCCTGCTCGCCGCTCTGGTGCAGGAAGCCGCACTGGCGGCGCGGCCAACCGAGCTGGGCCAGATATAAAAAAACGGCGCAACCTACACAGCTGCTTCGTCTTCTTCGCCGGTGCGAATCCGGACCACCCGCTCCACCGCGGTGATGAAAATCTTCCCGTCGCCTATCTTGCCTGTTCGTGCGGCGCGCACAATGGCGTCGACGCAGCGGTCGACGTCGTCGCTCTTGACGACCACCTCGACTTTGACCTTAGGCAAAAAATCGACAACGTACTCGGCACCCCGGTACAGCTCAGTATGGCCCTTTTGACGGCCGAAGCCCTTGACCTCCGTCACGGTCAGGCCTGTAACGCCGCACTCTGCCAGCGCTTCGCGGACTTCTTCGAGTTTGAAGGGTTTAACGATAGCTGTTATTTGCTTCACGGAGCTCTCCAGTTGATTATTGCGACATTGTCGTGCATCAGCACCGGCCCGTTCAGGCCCGAAAACGACTGGTGACAGGATAGCGCCAGTCCTTGCCAAAACTGCGGTGACTCACCCGAATACCGATAGGTGCCTGCCTGCGTTTGTACTCGTTGATCTTGATCAAGTGAGTGACCCGCTCCACCACATGGCTGTCAAAGCCTTCGGCAACGATGTCCTCGATGCGTTCGTCATTTTCCATATAGCGCTGCAAAATAGCGTCCAAAACTTCATAAGGCGGCAGACTGTCCTGATCGGTCTGATCGGCGCGCAACTCGGCGCTAGGAGGCCGCGTGATGATGCGCTCGGGTATGGGATGACTGCCCGTCCCGTAGGGGTCGTTGAGGTTTCGCCATTCGGCCAGTTTGAAGACGGTGGTTTTGAGCAGGTCCTTGATAACGGCAAAACCCCCCGCCATATCGCCATACAAGGTGCAATAGCCCGTCGCCATTTCGCTCTTGTTACCGGTGGTCAGCACGATGGCGCCAAATTTATTGGACAGCGCCATCAAAAACACGCCCCGGATGCGGGCCTGGATGTTCTCTTCAGTCGCGTCCTCGGGCAAGCCCCTGAACTCCTTGGCCAGGGATGACTTAAAGGTCTCAAACTCCGCAATGATTGACATTTCGTCATAGCGCACCTTCAACCGCTGCGCCATGTCACGCGCGTCAATCAGTGAAATATCGGCGGTGTACGGCGAGGGCATCATGACTGTTCGCACTTTGTCCGGGCCCAGGGCGTCGACCGCAATAGCCAGCACCAGTGCCGAGTCAACTCCGCCAGACAAACCCAGAATGACGCCAGGAA
>CAIMVC010000036.1 GCA_903844825.1 uncultured Burkholderiales bacterium
GCCGCCGCTGCACATGGGCAAATGCACCACCTGGGCGTTCGACGGCCCCCTGATTCGGGACCACTACCCCCAGTTCATCAACTGGGTCGACCCCAGGAGGACAAAGGCCTGACGCCCTCGCTCACCTGCGCCATGGCCAGTGACTCAGTGACTCACTGGCAGGCGTAGCTGGCTGCCGCCTTTGAGGAGCCGCTGCCATTCCAGACGGCTTTTTGCGGGTAGACGCACAAGGGATAACTCACCGTGTTGTCGCGGGATGTGACGGTGATGCTGCCTGGCGCTTTGCCGCCCTCGACCCAGTCGATCAGCGCGGTGAACATCTGATCCTGCTCGCGGGTCGGCGTCTGGTTGCCGGCACCCGGCAGCCTGGGCAGAGGCACAGCGTTGTTCTTGCTGCTGTCGCTCGCACCCGCGACGGTGAAAGCGCGTCCTTGCGAGCTGTGCGCCTTGCCTGGCACCAGGTAAAGCCGCACGAACTTCTGCACTTCGGCCATGCCGCCCATGCCCTGGGCGACCCGCTCGTAATGGTTGACCGAGGTCGCCGGCGGGATCGCGTCTTCGGCCAGACCGGTGTAGGTCACGACCTTGCGGCCCAGATCGCGCAATTTACGCAAGTCGGCGCTGTCGGTATTGAGCTGACTCATCACGCCCTGCAAGGCCAGGCCCTGGCTGAAAGCAGCCGCCAGGCCAGCATGGTCGAGTTCGCGCCATTTGTCCCGCTGCGTCGTTGACGCATTGATGAAGTTGACGTTGCGGTTTACCGCCGTAGAGGGCGCATAACGAATGTCCTGCAGATACTGGGCCACCGTTTCTGCGCCGCTGACGTTGCCAATCAGGCTACCCCAGTCCGCACCCCGCGTGAAGCCCCACCACAGCTGCCGAGGGCCAAGCGACTGGCCGCTGCGCGCTTGCGCCGTCTGCGCGGGGTCGTAGCTGCCGTCGCTGCTGATGCCGTACCACAGCTTGTTGATAACGCGTGCTTCGGCCAGATTGACGCAGGACTTCGCATCACTGTTGCGACCGGTCACGCCATCCCCGGCGACGCCGGCGCACAGTGCCGCCGCATCCTTGGCCGGGTCGTAGCTACAAGAAAAGGGGTCTAGCAAAAAACCCAGCGACTCCTTATCGCAAGCTTGCACTGCGCGTTTGTTGACCTCGACCAGCTTTTGCCTGAAATTGGCGGCAACAAAACCAGGGTCGGCCGATGTGTAGCCCAGGTCGGTTTTCATGACCACCTGGGGGTACAGAGAGTTGATGCCGAACTTGCTGGTGCTCAAGGCGGGGGCCGCCACCAGGTAACCGTCGTACAGCTCGGGGTAGTCCTGGGCAATCTTCCAGCCCTGCCGCCCGCCCGTCGAATGGCCGTCGAAGTAGGCGTACTTTTGCGCCTGGCCATAGTAAAGCTTGACGAGGGCTTGGGTTTTGAGCGCCTGCTCGACCAGGCTGCGGTAGGAAAAATCCGCGATCAAGGTCCGGTTGAGCGTGCCGTCGGGCAAGAAGGTAAATGACCCGTTTTGTGACCAGCGCTGGCCAGCGTCCGTGGTGCCGCTGGCGTAACCCATGCCGGCAATCACCGGCGCCGGAAACTTGCTGCCCACGGCGGTTGCCAGCGTCGCGCCATCGTGCTCGGCCTGCAGATGACCACCGCCAACATAACCGCCACCGCCGTAGTTGCGAATGCGCTGGTTCCACTGGGCATGGGTCGGCAGCCAGACTTCGATGCCGATGCCCACCGAGGTCGAGCGTGCGTCGGCTGGCCCGGGATTGCCCGGCCCGACCTTGAGCTTGACCATGCACATGTCAGCGGCGAGCGTGACCGGTGAGCCCGAGTCCGACACAAAGACTTTTTGCCCTTGTTTGAAGGACTGAACCGCCACTACGGTGGTCAACGCATCGGGTTTGAAAGCTGTCTTGATGCCATCGTCGCAGGCCAGGGGGACGCTGGCGGCTACGGCTGCGGCTGCTGGTGCGGGGCCGTTGGCGCAAGCGGTCAGCAGCGTGACACAAGCGCCCACGACAGCAGCGAGTGCCACGCTGCGGCAGGTGGCGGGAGTCTGGCTTGATGCGTTGTGAGGGATTGACGTGTGCATGTGAGAAGTCCGAATGGGTGGATGTCGATGGTCTGAACTGGCCGGGTCCTGCGGTCAGCGCGATCAGCCCGATCAGCTCGCCAAGGTGCGGCGGGCGCCCGCTCTTGACGTCAGGCGCCCAGCTTAGGTCGGCGGCTGGCAAAAGCCAATGCGCGTGAGCGCATGGCTGCTATGCGCTCGCGCTACAGCCGTGAGGTGCTCAGGACGCCAGCTCGCGCATGACGCAGATCAGGTCAGACTTGCCTTCGAAGCCAATGCCCGGCAGGGCTGGCAGATCGACATAGCCGTTTTGAACCTTGACCCCGTCAGGAAAGCCGCCAAAGGGCTGAAACAGGTCGGGGTAGCTTTCATTGCCGCCTAAACCCAGACCGGCCGCAATCGCCAGCGACATTTGATGACCGCCATGCGGAATGCAGCGCGAAGGTGACCAGCCGTTGTGCTTGAGCATGTCCAGCGTGCGCAGGTATTCGACCAGGCCATAGCTCAAGGCGCAGTCAAACTGAAGCCAGTCGCGGTCGGGGCGCATGCCACCGTGCCGGATCAGGTTGCGTGCGTCCTGCATGGAAAACAAGTTTTCACCCGTCGCCAGGGTAGACCTCGCCGAGACGGGCCTGCAATTCGTAGTCGAGGGGGTCACCCGCTTCCTCGTACCAAAACAAGGGGTACTGCGCGAGCGCGCGCCCATAGTCCACGGCAGTTGCCAAATCAAAGCGTCCATTGGCATCGACGGCCAGTTGCTGGCCCGGGCCGAGGATGTTGAGAACCGATTCAATGCGACCACAGTCTTCAGACAGACTGGCTCCGCCAATTTTCATTTTCACCACCGAGTAGCCGCGCTCGAGGTAGCTGCTCATCTCGCGCTGCAAGCCCTCCAGACCTTTGCCGGGGTAGTAGTAGCCCCCTGCGGCGTAAACGAACACGCGGCGGTTGGCCTGCCCGTTGCCATAGCGCTCGGCGAGCAATTGGTACAGCGGCTTGCCGGCAATCTTGGCTACTGCATCCCAGACGGCCATGTCGATGGTGCCCACCGCGACGGAGCGCTCGCCGTGCCCGCCGGGCTTTTCGTTGATCATCATCTGCGCCCAGATTTTGTGCGGGTCCAGGTTCTCACCGCTGTCGTCCAGCAAGGTGGCCGGATCCGCGTCGAGCAGGCGCGGCAAAAAGCGGTCCCGAATCAAGCCGCCCTGGCCGTAGCGCCCGTTGGAATTAAAGCCGTAGCCAATGACCGGCCGGCCGTCACGGATCACGTCGGTGACCACGGCCACCAGGCTCAGGGTCATCTTCGAGAAGTCGATGTAGGCGTTTCGGATGTCCGACTTGATCGGCTGGGTGGATTCGAGAATGTTGACGATTTTCATGGGTAAAGGGGAGAAGGCAGAAGGCAGAAGGCAGAAGGTTGATCGGGTCAAGCTTACTTGGAAAAGGAGGCAGCACCGCAGATGCGGCTATGACCCGCGTGCCCGCAGTGAGCTGCGCTCATCAGGCCGTCAAACACCCCCGCTCAGGTCAGAACGATCCCAAACTGCCGAGGATGGCTGCAAGTTGGATCACATTGATCAGGATTGCCGATTTGTGGATCTTGCGAAACACTGAAATAGCAACCGGGTCATTGGCCTGAATCCGGGGTCTGAGCAGATCCATCTTGCGGATGAATTTTCCACGC
>CAIMVC010000037.1 GCA_903844825.1 uncultured Burkholderiales bacterium
CGGCAGCATCGCCCTCAACGGCGCTACAGTGAACACCAGCGGCGCGCAGACTTACACTGGCGCCATCACGCTGGGCGCCGACACCACCCTCGCCGGCTCAGCCGTCAGCACCGCCGCCGGCAGCACGCTGGCCGGCGCCGGCAAAACGCTCAGGCTCAACGGCGACGCCAGCCTTGGCGGCGACGTCAGCGCGGTCAGCGACCTGACCGTCAGCGGCAACACCCGCCTGGGCGCCAACGTCAGCAGCACCGGCGACCAGACTTACAACGGTGCCATGACCCTGCTCAGCGACGCCACGCTGACGAGCACCGGCACCAGCAGCGTCATCACGCTCGGCAGCATTGCCAATGACTCGAGCGCTGCGCCACGCGCTTTGAGCATCAACGCCTCCGGCGCGTCGAGCAGCGCGGTCATCGGCGGCGCGGTCGGTGATGCCTCGCTCAATGGCAGCGGCCCCTTGGCTTCCCTGAGCTTGAGCGCCGGCAGCATGGCCCTGAATGGCGCGACCGTCGGTACCAGCGGCACGCAAAGCTACACCGGCGCCATCACGCTGGGCGCCAACACCAGCCTCACCGGCTTGGCGATCAGCACCGCCGCCGGCAGCACGCTGGCTGGCGCCGGCAAGACGCTCACGCTCAACGGCGACGCCAGCATTGGCGGCGATGTCAGCGCGGTCACCGACCTGACCGTCAGCGGCAACACCCGCCTGAGCGCCAACGTCAGCACCACCGGCCAGCAGCGCTACAACGGCGCCGTGACGCTGGCAAGCAGCGTGGCGCTAGCCGCCAGTGACAGGGACATCACGGTTGGCGGTCCGATTGACGCCAGCACCGCTGGCGTGGAAGGTCTGACGCTGACCGCCGGCGCGGGCCGCATCATGCTGGGCGCGTCCGTAGGCGCCAGCCAGCCTTTGTCAACCTTGGAGACCCGTGCCTCCAGCACGACCCTGGGCACAGCGTCGGACGTGTCGGTGAACACGACCGGTGCACAACGCTATGACAGCGCGCTGGCTTTGCAGGCCAACACCACGCTGAACACCACGGGCGCTGCCAGTTCGGGCGGCAATTTAAGCCTTGCTGGCGCCGTCGACACCTTGCGGGGCCGCCAGTCACTGACCGTGTCGGCCGGCGCGGGCCGCGTGACGTTCGCTGGTGACCTCGGCCAGGATCAAGGTAACGGGCAAGGACTCGCGGCCCTGAGCGTTGAAGCGGGCAACATCCAGACCGCTGCGATCGCAGCTAACGGCGACATCCGCCTAGCGCCCCAGGTCGAAGGCACGGTGGCGGGCGTGGTCTCCGGCGCGAGCGCATCGCTGACCAAAGCGGGCGCGGGCGCCCTGACGCTGCTGGCCGACAACAGCTACGGCGGCAACACCCGCGTGCAGGCCGGTACCCTGAGCGTTCAAAAGCCCAGGGGCCTGGGTGCAGTTGGCAATGCTTTCGTCGCCAACGCCGCCACGCTGGACCTGCAAGACGTGAGCCTGGCGGCCGAGGCCATCACGCTCGATGGCGGCATGCTGTCGTCCTCCAGCGGCAACAGCAGCTTTGCCGGTGCCCTGGCTCTGGCAGCGCCCAGCCTGGTGCGTGTCCAGGGCGCGCAACTGACTGTGTCTGGACCAATTTCCGGCAACGGCCACGGTATGGTTTTTTCGGGACCTGGCGGCATGGCGATGGACAACCCAGCCAACTCGCTGGCCTGGCTGGCGACCGACGGCGCCATTGGATCGCTGCAGCTGTCCAACCAGTCGGACCTGATGCTGGGTCCCGTCAGCGTGGGCAACAGTCGCTACAGCGGCATCAGCAGTACCGGCGAGGTCCGGCTGCTGAACGCCGGCGCGCTGACCATCGCCGACGGCGCCTTTGTGCGCAGCAGCGACGGGCCGATCGTGCTGCAGACCCGCCAATTGAGCAACCAAGCGGGTGCCTCGGCGGTGCAGGCGGGCAGCAACCAAGTCTGGCAAATCTGGAGCACCCATGCCAACCCGTACAGCGCCACAGGCGCCGACGTGCCAGGCGGCCTGCCCAATGACTACGTTCAGTACAAGGCCAGTTATGGCGTCACACCGGTGCAAGGCAGCGGCAACGGCCTGTTGCACAGCTTCGCCCCGGTCCTCACGGTCAGCCTCAACGGCCCGGTCAGCAAGACCTACGACGGCAACACCACGGCCACCCTGGCGCCGGCCAACTACACGGTCAGCGGCGCCGTGAATGCCGACACGTTGAGCCTGAACAACCCCGTGAACGGCCTCTACACCAGCCCGGGAACAGGGCTGTCAGCGCACGAAGTTGGTAGCGGCAAGACCGTCAGCGTGACCGGCCTGGCCGTGACAGCGGTCAATGGCGGCAAACCGGTCTACGGCTACACCATGAGCAGCAACACCAGCGGCGTGGTGGGCGACATCACACCAGCGCCGCTGACGGTGGTCGGCACGACGGTCGACACCAAAGACTATGACGGCGCCAACAACGCGACCCTGTCTGGCAGCGCACTGAGCGGCGTTGTCAGCGCAGACCTGGCGGACGTGAAGCTTTCGCAAGTGGCCACCTTCGCCAATGTCAACGCCGGCACCTGGGCTGTGTCGGTGGTCGAGAACATCGCCGGGCGAGCCGCCGTGAACTATGCGCTCAAACCAACCACCGGTCTGTCCGGCAAGATCAGCCAGGCAGCCCTTGGCATCACCATGGAAGGCAAGTACAGCGGGACCACTTTGATCGTCCCGACTGTGTTCACGGTCATCGGGCTGGTGAACGCCGAAACCATCAAGGCGCTGGAGTCGGTGACGGTCAACACCAAGGATGTCTCCACCAACGAGGTCAACTTTGTGACAAGCATGATCAGCGCCGAAGGCACGGCCGATTTGAACAACTACCGGCTGACCCCGGCGACCAACAGCGAGCCAGGCAACACCCAAAACGCCGTCAAGCTCAAGTCCCCCTTGAACCTGGTGGTGCTGCCGCCAGCACTGCCCACGGTCGCCATCACCTTGGTCGCGCCCGCGCCCACGCTTGCCGTGGCCAGTGCCCCGAGCAGCAGCCCGGCCGCCAGCGCGAGCCCGTCCAGCAGCACCGCCGCACCCGCAGCAACACCTGCAGCGGCGACCGAGGCGGCCGCCCCAGCGACAAGCGCAGCGCCAGCCACGGCTACCGCCGAAGCGAGCGCGACCACGTCCAGTGAGGCCGACACCAGCAAGGAAACCAAAACCGCCGCGGCAGAAACTGCGACCACCACAGCGACAACTACAGCGACCACCACACCAGCCACCACGGCGGCAGGCGCAACAGCAGCAGCCAGCCCCGCCGCCGGCAACGTGCAGACCGCTGCGCCAGCGGGTATTCGGGTGACCACTGTGACGGCACCGAACAACCAGACGAATGGGCTGGTGACCGTGGTCTTGCCACAAGGGGTAGCCAGCAGCGGGGTCAGCTTCCAGGTCGCCTTGCCACAGGCCGTGACCACGCGCGCCCAGGAAACCAATGCACCCGTGACGGCGACGCTGTCCAACAATCAACCCTTGCCGTCCTGGATTCGCTACGATGCGGGTCAGAAGGCTTTGGTGATTACGGCTGAAGCCCGCGCGGTGTTCCCGGTCTCTGTGGTGGTGAACGTCGGCGGTCAGCGTTCGGTGGTGGTGCTGTCCGAGTCGGCACAAAAATAATTTGAATTTCGAGGGTTTCATGCTTTTCCTGCAATCTGTTGGCTCGAGCCAACGCGCCATCATCGTCACCGGCATGGCCGCCGCCGCACTGGCCGGCGCGCCGGCCCTGAGTCACGCAGCCGAGGTCGACGCCGGCTCGCTGCAACAGCAAATCGAACGCAACCAATCACCCAAATTACCGCCTGTCAGCGCCCCCCTGCCGGCCCGCCAGCCGCTGGCGCAGCAGCCCAGAGTCGGCGGTCTGGTCACGCTCAAGCAATTCAGGTTCACGGGTAATTCCAGGCTGTCAGAGCAAGCGCTCAATGCAGCGCTGGCCCAGTACCAGGGGCAGTCGCTGTCGTTTTCGCAGCTCGAGTCGGCGGTGCTCGATGTGTCTGAGGCTTACCGAGAAGCTGGCTGGGTGGTCAGGGCTTTTTTGCCGGAACAAGACGTTGTCGACGGCATCGTTCTTATTCAAATTGTCGAGGCCGTCCTTGGCGAGGTTCTGATCAACGACACGGTGCCCGGCAGTGCACCGGCCTCGACGCTGAAAAAAATCATTCAGACCCAGCAAGCCTCGGGGCAGTTGCTCAGCGCCACGGCGCTTGACCGCGCATTGCTCATCGCCGACGACATCTCGGGCGCCTACGTCAGCGGCAGCTTGCAGGAGGGGCAAAAAGACGGGCAAACCGACCTGGTGCTCAAACTCCAAGGCAAGCCAGCCATCGACGGTAGCTTGACGACTGACAACACGGGCTCGGTCTCCACCGGCATCACGCGGCTTTTGGGCAATGTCAACGTCAACAACTTGCTAGGCGGCGGCGACGTGCTGAGCACGCAACTGCTGTCGACCCAGGGCAGCAAGTACATCCGCCTGGGCGGCTCGGTGCCACTGGGCGTAGGCGGTCTGCGCGCCGGCATCAACGCCTCCCGGCTGGACTACCACGTGCTGCAACTGGCCGCCGAACTGGCCGTCAAAGGCTCATCTGACACGAGCGGCCTGGAACTGAGTTACCCGCTGGTTCGCTCGCGCTTGCAAAACCTCTACGTCAATCTTGGCGTGGATAACAAAAAATTCAAGAACTTCAGCGGCGGCGAAATCGCCACCGAGTACCGCAACAAAATTTTCTCGCTGGCCTTGTCGGGCAACCAGTTCGACAATGTGGGCGGCGGCGGCTCCAACACCGGCAATCTCACCGTTTCCCAGGGCAATCTGAACCTCGACGGCTCGCCGAATGCCGACGATGTGGCGGCCACCACACAAACGGCCGGGCTGTACCGCAAGCTGCGCTACGCCATCAGCCGCCAGCAGGCCGTCAGCACCCAGCTCAGTGTGTACGCCGCGCTCTCGGGCCAGTGGGCCAACAAAAACCTGGACTCGTCGGAAAAGTTTTACCTCGGCGGCAGCGGTGGCGTGCGGGCCTACCCCAGCAGCGAGGGCGGCGGTGCCATCGGCCATATGGCCAACCTCGAGCTTCGCTGGCAAGTCGCAGCGGGCTACTCGTGGGTCGGGTTTTTTGACATCGGCCAGGTCACCGTCAACCGGTATAACAATTTCAGCAGCGCGGCCGCACCGAACGACTTTGTGCTCAGGGGGGCTGGCGTGGCCATCAACTGGCAGCTCAAAAACGGCCTGGCACTCAAGACCATCTGGGCGCGGCGGCTTGGCAAAAACCCCAACGCCAACATCGAAACCGGCAACGACCAGGATGGTTCCCTGGTCAGGGACCGGTTCTGGCTCAGCGCCAATTTCGCTTTTTAAGCCCCGGCTGGCAAGGCCTTCAGCCAGCCAACGATGGCACGGGCCACGGCAAGGGGCTGCTCCACCAGCAGCGCGTGGCTGGCGTTGTCTATCTCGCAGACAGTGACCTGGCTGCCCAGAGCGTCCTTGAGTTCCTGGCGTGTCGCGGCTGGTCGCCAGGGGTCTTGCAAGGCCTGCAAATCAAGCAAAGGCGCATGGCTGACCGGCCACCACACCGATTTATCAGGCACCAGGCCGGCCTGGCGATAGGCCTGGCGCAATTGCGGGTGCCAGCCAAGCAACCAAAGGCTGGGGTCATTGCCGGGCGCAAAAAAGGCGTGCTGCAAGTGCTCCAGCCGGAGCGCGCTGGCTTGCGACGGGTCAGAGGCCAGGGCCAACGACTGCGCCATACCCTCGGGAAACACCCGCGCCGCCGCCCCAGCCACGACCACCGCCCTGACCCAGGACGGGTGATCCAGATCGGCCACGCGCGCGACGAAATGACCAAAGGCGTGGCCCACCAAAACCGCTGGCTGCCCCCCGCCCAGCTGGCGCACCACATGAATCACATCGTCTGCCAGGGTGTGCAGCGTCATGTCCTGCAGGGGACCATTGCTGGCGCCCATGCCACGCGGCTTGGGACGCATGACGCGGTACCCGCACGCGGCCAGTTCGGCCGCGCAGTCATCGAAATCGTCGGCATCACGCAGCGATGACGGCAGCAGCACCAGCGGCACACCGGTATCTGTATCTGCAGCCACATCCAGCGTGACCTCGATCTGCCAGCGGCCTTGCGCCAGCAACACGGTCCGGCGGTTGACAGGGCGGCGCAGGCTCATGCCCTGAAGCTCACGCCGCAGCCCGGCCCGCCCGGCAAATGCAGCCTGCCGGCCTGCGCCGGCAGCGGCGTGAACGGATCGTCCTGCAGGTGCAGGTGCTCGGACAACTCGCAGGCATAGGGCAGCCGGCCAATCACGCACGCAGCTTGCAAGCTCATGGCTTGCAGCAAGGCCGGGCCAAAAGCAGCGCCCATGCGGCAACCCACCTGGCCTGCCTCGCAAATTCGCACGGCCTGCAGAAAGCGTCGCAGGCCGCCCAGATTGGTGACCTTGAGGTTGATCACGTCGACCATCCGCTCGGACACCAGACGAAACACATCGCGCACGGTCTGCGCGCTTTCGTCGGCTTCGATCGCCACCGGCAAGGTCCGGGTCAGCAGGGCCAGACCGGCCAGGTCGGCAGCCGGAACGGGTTGCTCGATCAGGGCAATGTCGTAGCGCTCCATCCTGGCGAAGGCGCCGATCATTTGCTTGGCGTTGTAAGACTGGTTCGGATCCAGCGTCAAAACGACGTCATCGCCCACCGCGCTGCGAACAGCGGCGACCCGCTTGACGTCCAGCGGCGTGTCGCCGGAGAGCTTGAGCTTGAGCTGACCATAACCCTCAGCGGCGAGCCGCTCGGCAATGGCTGCCATTTCTTCAGGCGCCTTGATCGGCAAGATGCGGGACAGCGCGACGGCGTCGCGCAGTTTTCCGCCCAGCAGCACATGCACAGGCACCCCGAGCCGGCGGGCCAGGAGGTCGTGCAAAGCCATGTCTATCGCAGCCTTGACCGTAGGCTGGTAAGCCAGGCTGGCGTCAATTTCCTCCAGGGTCGCAGCCAGGTCCTCCACTGCCCTGCCTACCAGGGTTTTGCTTAAAAACTCAAGCCCGGCCAGTGCCCCGGCCCCGTGCGTGGAGATGGCCGGAATGGCGTGGCAGTAGCCCAGACCACGGTGACCCTCATCGTCCTCCAGGGCCAGCACCCAGCCTTCGAGCTGCGGCACCTTGGCGCGGGCGAATTTCCATTGAGGGTCGCTCAAGGCCTGAACACAGGGCACGAGTTGGACAGAGGCAATAGTCACGACAGATCCAATGCAAAGAGAAAAAAAGGCGGGTATCGGCGGTAAAGGGGCTGAAAAAGGGCTTAAAAACGAACTCAAAAGGGACTCGAAAGGGGCCGAAAAAAGACCTCAAAGGCGGCGGGCCTTGCGATGGCGCCGGGCCAGTCCGCTTTTTGCTGACCACCTGCGAAATATACGTTTGCCGCCGCCCTCAGCTATGCCGCCGGCTGAATACCTGAAATGCATCAGCGATATTGCGCCTAGCCATATGCCGGCCTAGACTTGAATTTGATAAGGAAGCCGTGCACGATGCGGGCTCAGTCCTGCAAGCAGACCAGCAGCCCCCGGCATCCGGCTGGCGGGCGTCTGGCCAGCCAAGGACAACCTGAAGGAAAACCATTCATGTCTACCACCAAGTGGCAGCGCATTTTGATCACCGGTGCGGCCGGCCGACTGGGGTCGCAGCTGCGCACGGGCCTGCAAGGCGCAGCCCAGGTGCTGCGGCTGACCGACCTGCGCGAGCTGGGGACCGCTGCCGCCGGCGAAGAGCTGGTGCAGGCCGACCTCTCGGACTTCGCTGCGGTGCGAGCGCTGATGCAGGGCGTGGACGCCGTGCTGCACTTTGGCGCGGTGATGGTGATGCAGCCCTGGGACAGCGTGCTGCCAGCCAACATCATCGGCAGCTACAACGTTTTCGAGGCAGCCCGCCAGGCGGGCGTCAAGCGCATCATCTACGCCAGCTCGAGCCACGCCGTCGGGATGTACGCCTGCAACGACGTGCTCGACGCCAACAGCCCGCCCCGCCCGGACACCCCCTACGGCCTGAGCAAAGCGTTTGGGGAGGATCTGGCGCGCATGTACTTTGACAAGTACCAGATGGAGGCCGCCTGCCTACGCATTGGCTCGTGCTTTCCCGAGGCCACCGACGAACGGATGCTCGCCACCTGGCTGAGCCATGCCGATCTGGTGCAACTGTGCCGCTGCTGCCTTGACGTTCCAGTGCTGGGTTACGCGATTGTTTACGGCATGTCAGACAACCCGCGCCGCTGGTGGGACAACAGCAAAGTAGCGTTTTTGGGCTACCGGCCGCAGGACAGTTCCGCTGTTTTTGACAATGACCAACTGAAAAAGGCGCCTCCCCCCAACGCCACCGACCCATCGAGCCGGCTGCAGGGCGGGCGCTTCGTGCTCTACCCCGAACTTCCCTGACCCAGCGAGCGTTTAAAGCCATGAACACCAGCACCGACACCCACCTGCACGCCGCGCAGACCTTGAGCAGCCAGACGGCAGCCCGCACCGTCTACCTGCGCAACACCTGGTACGTCGCGATGTGGTCCCGGGACCTGGTCGGGACCCAGCCCCTGGCCCGAACCCTTCTGAACGAACCCATCGTTTTTTACCGCAAGCAGGACGGCCAGGTCGCCGCGCTGACCGATCGCTGCCCGCACCGCTTTGCGCTGCTGAGCATGGGCCGTGTGCTGCCCGGCGATCGGCTCGAGTGCCCCTACCACGGGCTTCAATTTGGAGCCGATGGCGCCTGCGTGCATAACCCGCACGGCGGCGGCGCCATTCCGCCAGCAGCGCGCGTGCGCGCCTACCCGGTGATCGAAAAGCATTCGCTGCTGTGGATCTGGATGGGCGAGCGGCCGGCCGACCCATCGCGCATTCCGGACTACAGCTGCTTTGACGGCGCCGACCCCGTTCGCGTGACCGAGCGCGACTACCTGCGCATGAACGCCAGTTGCGAGCTGGTCATGAACAACCTGCTCGACACCAGCCACACCTCCTATGTCCACGCCGGGATTCTGGGCGGTGGCGACACCGTGATGGCGCAGACCGAGGCCCGCGAAGAAGGTGGCATGGTGACCATCAGCCGCGTCTCGCAGGACTGCGAGATTCCGGCCATGTACCGCGACCTGACGCCGCCCGAGGTCACGCGAACCACCAAATGGAACGTGATGCGCTGGAACGCGCCCAGCTGCATCCTGATCCAGGGCGGCGTCGGCGGCCCGGGCGCTGACGCCGCGCAGGGCTGGGGCTACGACGGCGTGCATTTGCTCACGCCCGAAACCGACCGCAGCGTTCACTACCACTTTGCCGCCGTGCGCTGGAACCTGTTGACGCAAGACCACGCACACAACGAAGCGCTGCGCCAGAAAATCTCGGCCATGCGGCGCTTTGCCTTCGCCGAACAGGACGGCCCCATCATCGAAGCCCAGCAGCGCGCCATCGACGCTGCTGGCGGTCAGTTGCGCCCGGTGATGCTGTCCGTTGACGGCGGCCTGGTCCGCTGCGCCCGCGTTCTGGAGCGTCTACTGGCGTCGGAGCAGGCGCCAGCGGCTGACCAAGCGCCCTCCTCACCCTGAACTTCTCCCTGAACTTCTCCCCGCCCCGAACCCCACAAGAAAGAGACACCATGCACAAACGAACACTGCTCCTGAACGCCCTGCTACTGGCGTCGACCTGCCTGGCTGTGAGCACACCAGCGCTCGCCCAAACCTGGCCCAGCAAGCCGATCCGGCTGGTGATTCCCTACGCCGCCGGTGGACCCACCGACGTGATTGGCCGCAAGCTGGGGGTACTGATGAGCGAGCGCCTGGGCCAGCCGGTGATCATCGACAACAAGGCCGGCGCAGGCGGCACGATCGGCGTGGACTTCGTGATCAAGTCAGTACCGGACGGTCACACCCTGGCCCTGGTCGCGCCCGGCCCGGTGGCCGGCATGCCGGCGCTCGGCAAGGTGCCTTACACCCAGGCGGAAATTCAATACCTGACCCTGGTCGCGCGCAACCCATCGGTGATCGGGGTCAACACCAAGTCGGGCATCAACAGCCTGGGCGAGCTGGTGAAAGTCGCCAAGGACTCGCCCGGCAAGCTCAACTTCGGCTCGGCCGGCCTGGGCACCACGCCCCATATCGGCTCCGAGTTGTTCAAGCAAGAAGCGCAGATCGACGTGATCCATGTGGCCTACAAGGGCACCGCGCCAGCGACCACCGCATTAATGGCCGGCGAAGTCCAGTTCATGACGAACGACCTGATGGCCATGCTGCCCCACGCCCAAAGTGGGGCCATCAAGATCCTCGCCGTCGCCGGTTCACGGCGCGTGGCGCAAATCCCGGATGTGCCCACCACGGCGGAGCTGGGTCTGCCCAAGGTCCTGATGGAAACCAACTACGGCTTGCTCGGTCCGCGCGGCATGCCGGCCGAGGTGCAAAAGAAAATCCAGGACACCGTCGCGGACGCGCTCAACACCCCCACCATGAAAGAGCTATTGACCCAACTCGGCGCAGTGGCCGTCACCACCACCAGCGACGGCTACCGATCGCTCATGCAGTCCGAGTACGAAAAATGGAAAGGCGTCGCGGCCAAGGGCAATATTCGGCTGGACTGAGAGGCATCGCGGCTTCTACGGCACTGCGGTACTGCGGCACTGCGGTACTGCGGCACTGCGGTAAGCCAGGCTGATCGACCGCTTGGTGCGACTCGAGGGGCTAGCGCCGGCGAAGATCGGTACTATCCTGGCGACTTGCGAAGGCTTGTGCAGATGCAGGCCCCAGCAAGCGAAAAGCAAATACGTGTACGTGATCGATACCCGCCACTACCTCAACACCAAAGGTGCCATCGAACCCGAACAGGGCCCTGCCCGCAAGATGGCTGACTTCGTCACCGCGGTGATCGGCGACGCGGTGCGCGCCGCCTGTCGGCATTGGCTGCAAGCCGACGCACGAGATATTCAAAATTTTCGCTGCACTTTCGCTGCTGGCCGATGCGCTGCGTGACCCGGACGTCAAGGGGCGCGCCGTGCTGAGCTGAAGCCGCGGCCCAGCTCGGGATTTCACGGGATTGACCGTCGGCGCTCCGCCCTCTATGGTTACCCTTTTAACCATCAGGGAAACGCCCATGTTGAACTTGAGCATCAATGGCAAGAGCCATCAGGTGGATGTCGAACCGGAGATGCCCCTGCTGTGGGTGCTGCGCGATCAACTGGGCATGACCGGCACCAAGTTTGGCTGTGGGATTGCCCAGTGCGGCGCCTGCACCGTGCACATCAACGGTGAGCCGACGCGCTCGTGCGCCTACCCGGCTGCGGCGGCCGTGGGGCGCCAGGTGATGACCATTGAAGGCTTGTCGCGCGATGGCACCCACCCGGTTCAAATGGCCTGGAAAGCGCTGGATGTGCCCCAATGCGGCTACTGCCAGTCAGGCCAGATCCTGGCTGCGGCCGCCTTGCTGCGCAAAAAGCCCAAACCCACTGACGCGGACATTGACGAGGCCATGACCAATATCTGCCGCTGCGGCACTTACCAGCGCATCCGTGCGGCCATCCACCTGGCCGCCAAAACCGGCAAGGGCGTGGGCTCGGTGATCCACATGGTCAGCGATGCTGGCGACGTGCTTGATCAGACAACGGCTCAAGCCTGAAGGGAGCAGAGATGACACTGACCGCAACATCGGGCTTGTCCCGCCGCGCTTTCGTGCTGTCCAGCGCCGCTGCCGGCGGTGGCCTGGCGCTGGGCTTTCATTTTCCGGCCGGGGCGCAATCCAGACCCGGCGCCATGCCTGAGGTCAACGCCTGGGTGGTCGTGCAGGCCGACGAGACCTGCATCATCCGTGTGGCTCGCGCCGAAATGGGACAAGGCACCCACACCGGACTGGCGCAACTGGTGGCCGAAGAACTCGATTGCGATTGGGCCCGCGTGAAGGTGCAAATGGTCTCGCCCGGACAGAATCTGGCCCGTCAACGCGTCTGGCGTGACATGTCCACCGGGGGCAGCCGCGGTATCCGGGGCTCCCATGAATACGTGCGTCAGGGCGGCGCCGCCGCCCGCACCGTGCTGCTGCAAGCCGCTGCAGAGCAATGGGGCGTGCCGGTCGCCGACCTTGGCGTCAGCAAAGGGGTGATCACACACGCCGCCTCCGGGCGCAAGCTCAGCTATGGGCAAGTGGCGTCGGCAGCGGCCCGGCTCACGCCGCCCGACCCCAAGTCGCTGGTGCTGCGCGACCCGCGCCAATGGAAGATTGCCAGCAAGCCCATGAAGCGCCTCGACACGGCGCCCAAAGTGATGGGCCGGCAGAACTACGCGATTGACATGCGCCTGCCCGCCATGGTCTATGCCGCGGTGCAAGCCAGCCCGGTGTTTGGCGGCACGCTGGTCAGCTTCGACGCCGCCAAACTGCAGGGGCGCAAAGGCGTGCTGGGCGCCTACAAGGTCGATGACCACACCGTGGCCGTGGTGGCAGACAACTGGTGGCGCGCCAAGAACGCCTTGCTTGACCTGCCCATCGTCTGGAACGAAGGGGCCAACGGGCAAGAAAACAGCGCAGCCATCGCCGAGCGGCTCAAGGAGGGACTGACCTCGACCAGCAATGTTTTTGCCGACACCGACATCGGCAATGCGCCACAAGCCATTGCGGCTGCTGCCAAGCGGGTCGAGGCGGTTTACAGCACGCCTTTCGTCTCGCACGCCTGCATGGAGCCGATGAACTGCACCGCGCTGGTCACCGACGCACGTGCCGAGGCCTGGGTCGCCAGCCAGAATGCCGAGGCATCGCTGGCAGCCTTGTCCGCGGCCAGTGGTCTGCCGCTGGAGAAATGCGAGGTTTACAACCACACTCTGGGGGGCGGTTTTGGGCGCCGCGGCGGTCAGCAGGATTTTGTGCGCCAGGCCACGCTACTGGCGCGCCAGATGCCCGGAGTTCCGGTCAAACTGATCTGGAGCCGCGAAGAAGACATGGCGCAGGACTTTTTCCGCCCCATCGGTCAATGCCGCCTGGAAGCCGGACTCGACGCACAGGGCAATCTGCTGGGTCTGCATCTGCGGGTGTCAGGCCAGTCCATCAACGCTCACCTCAGCCCGCAAAATATCAAGGACGGCAAGGACAGACGCCAGTTGCAGGGCTATTGGGCCGAGCCGCATGACGCCCAGATCGGCTACACCGTCCCCCACTTGCGTACCGAGTACGCCATGCGCAACACCCACGTGCCGGTCGGCCCGTGGCGCGGCGTCAATACCAACCAGAACGGCTTGTACCTCGAGTGCTTCATGGAAGAAGTGGCGCACGCCGCCGGGCGCGACCCGCTGGAGTTTCGCCGCGCCCTGATGCAACAGCATCCCAAGCACCTGGCCGTGCTGAACGCCGCGGCCGACAAGGCCGGCAGGAGCAAGCCCCTGCCGCCGGGCGTGCACCGCGGCATCGCCCAGTTCATGGGCTATGCCAGTTACACCGCCGCTGTGGCCGAGGTGTCGGTCAAGGGCGACGAGGTCAAGGTCTTGCGTCTGGTGCTGGCCACCAATTGCGGGCACGCCGTCAATCCCGATCAAATCGCCGCCCAGGTCGAAGGTTCGGTGGCCTATGGCTTTGACACCTTGCAAAGCCAGTCCAGCGTGGCCAACGGGCGCATGGTCGAGACCAATTTCGACCGCTATCCGATTGCCCGCCTGCGCCAGTTGCCGCGCATCGAAACCGTGATCGCACCGACCCTCGACTTTTGGGGCGGGGTCGGCGAGCCCACCATTTGCGTGGTGGCCCCGGCCATCCTCAATGCCATCTTTGCCGCGACGGGCAAACCGGTGCGCAACCTGCCCCTGAAAAACCACGGCCTGCGCATTGTCTGAACTTCCCGAAGCCTGCGAAGCCCCCGCAGCCCTGTCGCGCCGGCAGGGCTTGGGCGGCTTGCTGGCTTGCGCGCTGTGGGCAGTGGGCCAGGCACGCGCCCAGGCACCGGCGCCCACGCTGGATTGGGCCGTGCTGTACCGTCCCTTCACGGGCGAGGCAACGCCCACCGAAGCACGGGTGACGGTGATCACGCCGCGCTTGGCGGACAACGGCTTTTCGGTGCCCTTGAGCGTGCGCGTCGACAGTCCCATGACGGCGGCCAACCATGTGCAGCGCCTGGTGCTGCTGTCCAACCGCAACCCTAGATCGGTGATCGCCGAGTTCGAGCTCGGTCCCTGGTCGGGCAAAGCCGAGCTGGCCACGCGGGTCAGGCTCAACGGCTCACAGCAGGTGATGGCCCTGGCCCAAACCTCCGACGGCCGCTGGTGGCAGGGCACGGCTGAGGTCGAGGTCACCGAGTCGGCCTGTCTGGACGCCTCGTGAACGCCGCCTGAACACCGCCTGAACACCGCCTGAACACCTGAATCACCGACATGCTCGCACGCATCAATTTATCGTCGCCGGTGCGGGCTGCCCAGCCCATGGAAGTGCGCGTGCTGGTGCAGCACTCGATGGAGACCGGCTTTCGTTTTGACGTGCTGGGCTCCGCCATCCCCAAAAATGTGATTCATAGCCTGCACGCCAGCTATGGCGGGCGCACGGTGTTTCGCGCCCGCCTCGGTTCGGGCGTGTCCGCCAATCCGTATCTGCAGTTCTGGGTCGTGCCCGAGCACAGTGGGGAGTTGCGCGTGCAGTGGCAAGACGATGCGGGCGTCAACGGCCAGGTCAGCACCTGGGTTGAGGTCACGCCAGCCTGACCTGCGCGCAGTGAGACCACGCGCCGCGCTTTGCGCGCTCAAGACTTGGCAAGATGCGCCTGAAGTCCGCGCCGCGGCGATGGCTCGGTGGCAGCCGCGTAGCCCAGCCGGGTCCACATCTGGACGGTAGACGTCCCCTGCCCCGCACCGAGCAACTGATGAATCGCCTTGTAGTTTTGCGCCTGCTCGGGCAACTCCTGCAGCGCCTGTGACAGCGGGTGCATCGACAAACCGTGCGCGGTGGCCGCCAGCTGCAGCCGCACGTAGGCGCGCCCGCTGAGCAACTGGGTAGTGCGGTCGTTGCGCTCGCTGCTGAGCCACACATAGGCCGGCGTGCTGGCAATTTTGGCGTTGAACTCGCTGATTTGCCCGGTGATGGCCTGGCTGTCCGGCGCCGAGGCCTGGCTGCGGTCAAACAGGCCCAGCGCGGTGAGCGCACGCACAAATGGGGTGTTCAAGGACAGTCCATCCCGGTGCTGGGCGATTTCTTTCGGCCCGATGCGCAGCACCTTGTAGGACTCCAGCAAGGTGCGCGGCGTGACCAGCTCGATGCGCCAGGCCTGCATGGCAATGTCGCGGTGCTGCTGCATCTGCGCCGGCTCGGCCGCCGTCACCACGCCGAAGCGCACCGGCAAACCCAGCACGCTGGCGGCCAGGGCCTGCACAGCCGCTGGCGCGGGGCTACGGCTTTCATACAGGCCGCGGTGGGTGTGGCGACGCAAGACGTGTGCGAACAAAGGATCGGGCTGAATTTGCGCATCGCGCACCAGCCGGATGCTGGCGGTGGGACGGCTGTCGGGCGCCCTGGCATCGAACTGGCCCTGCGGAAACATCTCGATCTCGGCGCGGTAACCGCGCTCGCGAGCGGCCATGTCCAGCAGTTCCAGGAAGGTGCCCTGGCTAATCACCAACTGACGCGACCAGGGGTCGGTCTCGGGCAGCAAGCGCGTCAGGTCCATGCGCAGCACGATGACGTCCGGCGTATCAAGGTCGACCAGCCAGCCCTGCAGGTTGTGCGCATTGGGAGCCAGCAGCGCATGGGCCAGCACCCAGCGGCGGATGTCCAGGCTGGCCGGTGGCGACTGCCATGCTGCAATCGCCTCGGCAGGCATGGCGCTGCTGCAGCCCGGCAAGGTAGTGGCGCCCGCCGCTGCAATCAAACCGCCGCCGGCGATGCGCAAAAATTGTCGTTTGTTCATGGTTCGTCTCCAAGTAGATGTTGGCTCGATGTGTTGAATCGATGAGGAGATTGTTAATACAAAAAGGCTATTGCACAATTGCATAAAACCGAAATCCAGCCATTCAAAAATGAATAAATCAACTTTCAACTGGTCCTTGATTCAATCCTTTCTGGCCGCGCTGGAACACGGCAGCCTGATGGGCGCGGCACGTGCCACCGGCCTGAGCCAGCCCACCCTGGGACGCCACATCAACGAGCTGGAGCAGCAACTCAAACTGGTGCTGTTCGAGCGCACTGGGCGCGGCCTGCAGGCCACCGCCAGCGCCACCGCGCTGGCCGAGTCGGCGCGGGCGATGGAGGCCGGCGCGGCCAGTTTTTCCCGGCTCGCCTCGGGCGCTGGTGCCACGCTGCAAGGCAGCGTTCGCCTGTCAGCGAGTGAGCCGGTCGCCTGCTTTTTGCTGCCGCCCATCCTGGCCCGGATGCGTCAGGAGCTGCCAGAGCTGACCGTCGAACTGGTGGTCAGCAACGAAGTGAGCAACCTGCTGCGGCGCGACGCCGATATTGCGCTGCGCATGGTCCGGCCAGAACAGGTCAGCCTGGTCGCCAAGCGCATTGCAACGGTGCAGGTTCAGGCCTGCGCCAGCCGCAGCTACCTGGAACGAAAAGGCGCGCCCACGCAGGCCAGCGATCTCTTGCGTCACGACCTGGTCGGCGGCGACAGCAACACCGAGATTGACGCGGGATTTCAAGCCATGGGATTTGCACCGGCCGCACTGCGCTTTGCCCTGCGCACCGACGACCTCAATGCCCAATGGGCCGCCGTGCGTGCCGGCCTGGGCGTGGGCTTCATGGGCCATTACCTGATCCAGAGCGACGCCGGGGTCTTGCCCCTGCTGCCCGCGCTGAAACTGCCCAGTTTGCCCATCTGGCTGACGGTGCACCGCGAACTGCGCACCAGCGCCCGCATTCGGGCGGTCTATGACTTCCTGGCGGCGCAGCTGCCTTTGGGCACGGCGGCCTGATGCAGTTCAGCGCCGTTCAGAAAATTCTCCATTGGCGGTGGGCTTGACATGTGCGCCAGGGTGAAAGGTTCCTCCGCCCCCAACGTTCGCCCTGGGGTGCCGCAGGGTATCGAGGGGTATCGACGAGCCCTTGCGCAGGCAAAGGACTCAGCGCAGCACGCTGCTGTCCTGCGCGGAGCGGATCAACGCCTGCGCATCCTGTGGCAAAAGAAAACCTTCAGACTGGGCCCGCAAGGTCGCCTTGCGCACGGCCTCGACGTAGCCCGCGTGAGAGCCATAGCGCTCCTGCAACGACAGCCGCGGATCACCCGTGGCACGGCGCTCCTGCTCGGTGCGCGCAAAGGGCAGCATGCCGCCCACGTAGTTGCAAATCTGTCCGGCATGGAAGGGTCTGGCGCCACCGGCGGTGATGTTCCAGCCAAGGTAAGTCCCCAGCGGCGCGTCGAGAAGAACCACCGGCACACTGCCCAGTTCATTGCCATCGGCGTCGACCTTGGGCGCGTACATGCCGAGCACCTGCCGAATGGGCGGAGGCGCATGACCCGCGACGCCGGAGCCGTCGACCGGGTTGAACTCAGGCCCCCAGTCGTAGTCAATCACAGGCATGATGAAATCCGGCTCGGGAATCGTGGAGCGCAACTTTGGCAAGGTCGGAAAACCCATGGCTTGCTTGTTCGCAGGCACCAGCGTGCCATCGGCCAGCTTCGGCCAGCGACTCGGCGGCGGCTCGATGCCCCGCATCACCCAATTGCGAAAATGCACACGCAGGGCATTGACCGTCTCGGTATGCGGCACGGGATTGGCCGGCAGCACGCCGGTGCCGTAGTTGTTGCCCGGGCATGAGGGGCCCGATGCAGGCAAGCCGACCCCCGGCAGGCTGGTGTCGAAGCCACCCGCTCCACCGCCATGGTTCGAACTGCCAATGTAGTAGCGCCGGACATTGGCCGGCAGGGGCAGGTCACGGCGGGCGTCGGTGCCTATCCACTCGGGCGTCAATTTCAGCGCCCACACCTCGGCCGAGCCGAAATGCTCAATGATCTTCGGGCAGGTGCGGCTCTGCGTGCAGCGATCGAGCAAGCCGGCGGCGGGCGCGCCCCGCACGGGGTCGGGCTCGGGCAGCCACCATTGGGGACCCTCGCTACCGGCCTGGTACAGCTCCAGAACGCCATCGGGTTGCGCCCAGCGGAAGTTCAGCGCAATGCGACGACCCGCGATGATGGGCCACAGGCCATCATGGACCGCCTTGCCCGTTTCAGCCTGGTTAAAGCCCAGATGCAACCAGCCACGCAAAAAATTACCGGACTGCGAGACGCCGCGGCCAATGCTGTGGGTCACAGCGCCAGCCACCGGGTTGCGCGTGCCTGAATCGTCGGCGCGGGCTGTCTTGAAAAAATCTCCCAGGTCGCGCCAGGCCGCAAAACCGATCCCCAGCGGGTGCGCGTCATGCGAGGTGAAGCTGACCTGATAAAGGCGAGCCGCATCAAAGCCACTCTTGAGACAAATCTGGCTGGGGTCGGGCGTTCCCGGAAAGGGATTTGCCGCATCGCAGCGCGCCCAGGCCCAATCCGACGAGGCGATTTCAAACTCGCCGATCACCTCACCCCGGGTGGACTCCGCCATACGGGACACCAGTTTCGATGCACGCGTGTCGAGACTGACCGGCTTGTAGGGTACGGGGTTGCTCTGAACGATGAGCGGCTGGGAGCCCTGCCCCGACCGGTTGACGATACGGCCAAACACCTGCCCGGCAACCGGCGATCCGTCGGGCTGGCGCACCATCGGCAATTTGAGCCAATGCGGCTTATCGACTTCAGCCGTGGCGCGAACTGTCGTGGCCCCAGCGTTATCGCCTTGCCAGGCGCTGGTCAGGTCGACGTCCCCATTGGCTCGCTCAGCCACCACATTGGGGCGGCGCAGACCGCGGTTGGGCACCTCGTGCCACATCAGGCCGCTGGCCTTGGCCATGTCCACCGGCTTGGTCAACACAAAGGTGGCGACATAACGGACTTTGCCGTCGGGATCGCGCGCCAGCGTGATGTCATTGATCAGGCGGTTGGCAGGGGCGCCGGGATCGAGTTCACCAAAAGCGCGCCCCGCCACTTGCTCGGTGGCAACACCGCCGGACAAGGCCTCCTGCATGGGCTTGACCTCGTCAATGACGATGCGGGTGACGCGCGCGTGGGCGCTCGATAAGCCCGTGCAAGCGAGCATCAGCGCGAGAGTCAAGCCGCGGGAATTCGGACTATTTAAATTCATGCCATGCCTCCAAGTCAATTTTTTGCTGGCAAATAGTAGCCGGCTGGCGCGCTTCGGGTGCCAGTGCTGCGGGGATTTGATCAAGATGGCGTGGCGTCTTGCCCCCGAAATCCGGAGCTTACCCCCTACTTCACGGGTGCGCCTAGCGAGCATTCGCGCGCGCTGGATTGGTCGGTTTCATCGGGCACCGACATGAGTTCGCCGCGCAAGTTGCGCAGTAGAGAGCGGCCGCAGCGCTGATCGAGTACCTGAGCGCGCTCCATCTGAACTTCACCGCCTTGAGGAAACCGCACGGTGCGCTCCTTGGCCATCGGGCGAGTGTCAGTGTTTGTCAACTCGCTCATGCCATGGTGGATCGCCAGGGCTAACAGTTGCACCGCTTCTTGTTTGAGGAGGGCGCCGTCCTCGGCATTCCAAGCCGCCACCAGATTGGACTTGTTTTGGGGCTGTGAGACGACCCGGATCATGATCTTTCGAGCAGCGCCTGGAGCGGCTGTGGATTTGAGCGACAGCGTCACGTCCGCAATCAGGGCTTTACTGTCTTGGGTCATGGTGTAGATGGGTAGCACAGCCAGCGCCCAAGGGGGCGACTCAGCAGGGCTGGCTATCGCACCCGCATGCACGGAGCCCAGAGCCTGCAAGGCATTTGGAGTGCGCTCTAAAAGGTCTTGTTTGTCGACGGTCGACAGGGAGGCAGCGTACGGTCCGAGAACCTGGTTGGCCCGCTCTTGCCTGGCCAGCGCTTCGTTGCGCTGGGACCCTTCGCTGAGCGCAGCATGGGTCAAGATGCCCACCAGCAGGCCCAGCGGGCTGGGGCTCGGGTACAGCATTGCCGATTGAGACTGGCCGGCTCCGTCAAGATTGTTCAGGCCACGAAATTCGGGCTTGACTCCACCGTCGGCAGACCAGTCAAGCGTCCATCGATTCTGCGCCGGCACGACGCTTTGCGCCGGGCTTGGCGAGTGCAACGCGGAACCTGCCAGCAAGAGCAGGCTCAGCACCCAGCGACGCACCGGGTCGGCCCTAAAGGTCATTTCAGCGGCCTAAGGATGGCCTCTTTGCCAACTTCCAGGACTTGAAAGTAAGCGTTGGTCAGGTCAGGGAATTTAGGTGCTTGGTCCCATTTAGCCCCCGCCTTGGCCAAGGCGATGGGTTCGTACAAGGTCAGTGCGTTGGTCGTAGTGTTCACCATGTACACCACGCCATTGAAAACGGCCTTGGGCTCCGCGACGGGAACGTAGCCGCTGTAGTTACGCCACACGCCAAGCGAATCGACCTGGATCACGAACAAGCTGTCGACCTTGTGCTTTTCTCGAAATGAACGAAAGTCCTTTTTGGCGTGGTTGACCGGCGCATCGGAAAAATCCGGCAGGTCGCTGAGCTTGAGCGGCTCTTTAAGTAGCACCGCGACCGCCCCTTTGCTTTTGATCAGGGCGCCCGCTTTGTCAGCAAGTTCCGGCAGATCTTCGAGGGGGAGGGTTCGCACATGAGCGGTCAGGGCGCTGTGCATACCCATGGCAACGCCGTAACAAAGGAGGCAATGAGCGCCGGGGAAGTCAGTATCGACTTTAGGTATGGCGGTCATCACGACGCCGATACGGCCGGTGCTTGTTGACAGTGCTGCCTGTGGCAAGGCAATCGGCAATTGCGGCTTAGAGGCACAGCCTGCCAGAACTGAAATCACCGCACCGAAAATGAATAGCTGCAGTTTAGTCATGCTTAAACACCCTTTAATTTGAACTAATTTGCTAAATAATTTTCAAGTGTAGCGGCATAAAGAACGTATTTTTTGGCTTGCTCGTGTGAGGCGCGAATGACGCAAAAAGTGCGCCCATATTGAGTACTGATCGGCATTGGCAAAAATGGCCCCACGCACCAGCCTGTGGAAATTTTGGCGTCACTGCGCGCCATGCCCAACATGCTGGTGATGCGTCCGGCCGATGCCGTCGAGGCTGCGGAATGCTGGGAGACCGCACTGGCGCACACCAGCGGCCCGGTGAGCCTGGTGTTTGCGCGGCAAAGCCCGCCACTCGTGCGCCATCAGCACTGCGCGGACAACCTCTCGCAGCGCGGCGGCTACGTCCTGCACGAAGCAAGCACCGGACCGCGCCAGCTGACCCTGCTGGCCACGGGCTCTGAGGTGGCACTGGCAGTTGCCGCACGGGAGCAATTGCAAGCCCAGGGCATCGCCACCGCCGTGGTCTCCCTGCCCTGCTGGGAACTCTTCAACGCACAAGAGGCGAGCTACCGCCAAAGCGTGCTCGGCACAGGTCCGCGGGTCGGCATCGAAGCCGCAGTACGCCAGGGCTGGGATGCGTACCTGGGCATCGACGGTAGTTTTATCGGCATGACCGGCTTTGGTGCCAGCGGCCCGGCTGACGCACTGTACAAGCGATTTAACATCACGCCAGAAGCCGTGGTGGCCGCAGCGCGCCGCCTGCTCCCCCCACAGGATTGACCCCCCTGCTCGAGGTTTTAGAGGGGCTTTGCCCACCCCACAAATGGGGAGTCTGCGGGGATTCTGCGCGGATTCTCTGACCCGTCACCGACCTGCTGAATGGCTATTGCGGGTGACCGGGCGGCGGGTGTGCAGACACCGACGCGGATAGCGGTACAGCGCCAAACGCGGCTGTTCGATTTCGTGAAAAATGTGCTTTTGTCATCAGCGACTCATCGCCGAAAGCCATTTATGAGTGACTTGAAAATTGATGTCGGCCACGACGCCGCTGCCCCCCTTGCACTGCGCAGGCTTGGCGCCGTTGGGCCGGGCGCTGCGGTATCTCGGCGTCGCCCCGGACCCTTGCTACAAAAGCCTTTTAAGTGGCTGGCTCTGATCATTTCAAACCGGTCAACCGGCAGAGCCTCAAGTTGGCGCTGGCTGTTGCTCGCGGCCTTTTTCATGCGTGCCGCGCATGCACAAGTCGATGAAAAGGTGGTGTTGCCGGCCTTTGCCATTGACCGCACCGAGGTCACTATTGGCCAGTTTGAACGCTATGTCCGGGCGACGGGCACGGTCACACGAGCAGAAAAAGAAGGGGGCGGTTTTGAATTTGGCGCAGGTTGGGAGCGCCGTCCGGGTTGGTCCTGGCGACAACCTGACGGGACCATCGCCCAGAACAAGCTGCCTGCTGTACACCTGGATTTTTTTGAAGCCCAAGCCTATTGCCGCTGGGCTGGAGGCCGTTTGCCTAGCGGCGCCGAATGGCAAAAAGCAGGCTTTACCGAGCTACGCGACACGCCGCCCGCGCCGTGGGTGAAAGACCGAACCTACCCCTGGACCACCGGCGAAAGCCCGAACGGGGCCAACACCAGCGACCCGGACCCCTGGCCGCGAGCAGCGCCCGCCGGTGCCACCCGGGCCGGCGTCAATGGGTTGTTTGACATGGGGGCCAACGTGTGGGAGTGGACCACCGACGCCAACGGCAAGGAGCGCAGAACCGTGGGCGGCTCATGGTGGTACGGCGCCTTCAACATGAAGGCCGACGTGCAAGCCTTCAAACCGGCAGATTTTTACGCGGTCTATCTTGGTTTTCGGTGTGTCTACGACCTGCAACCGAACCGGCGCTCGCAATGATTTGAAGAACAAAAACAAACCTTGCGCACGGACTCCAAAAAAATAATACACAGGTGTTATTTTTCAGGAGCTCTATGAACAGCCGATAATTCAGCACCTTAAGCGTCCTCTACCTGACAACTTTGACGGCGTGGACGCAAACCGCGCACGCCATCAGCCTGAACGAGCTGACCGGCGCCGATGCCTCGTCGGGACTGAAAGCGGCCCTGGAAAAGGGAGCGCTGACGGCGGTGAGTTTGCTGGGCGTCGCCGATGGCTTCATGGGCAACGACAAAGTGCGCATTGCCCTGCCGGGGTATCTAAATGATGCAGCGAGTTTGTTAAAAAAGCTGGGGCAAGGTAAGAAGGTCGATGAATTGATTCTGGGGATGAACCGCGCCGCTGAAAATGCCATGCCCATGGCCAAGGACATGCTGGTCGATGCCGTGAAGTCCATGAGTGTGGGAGACGCCAGAGCCATCTTGCAGGGTGGCAATACCGCCGCCACCAATTACTTCAGCAGCAAAACCCGCGAACCCTTGGGGCACAAGTTTTTACCCGTCATCACCCAAGCCACGGCCCAAGTGGGCTTGGCCGACAAGTACAACGCTGTCGCTGGCAAGGCTTCCAAATTAGGGCTGCTCAAACCCCAGGAAGCGTCGCTGCAGACCTATGTCACCGGCAAAGCCATGGACGGTTTGTTTTGGATGATTGGCGAGGAAGAAAAGAAAATTCGCCAAGACCCGATCGGGACGGGCAGCGCTTTGATAAGCAAAGTCTTTGGTGCGCTGAAGTAAACGCTCTGGGATGCGCGCAAGGAAGGTCAGGCCCCACTCGACGAGGCCCTCGTGCAATTATTTTAAAAACTTTTAGTGTGTATTTTTTAACTCACTAGAATGGCCCGACCCCCTCTTGTGAACTGAATGACGCCAGAAGCCCTTGCCCGACGCCAAATTGACAACTTGCTGCAACTCTCTGGTTGGCACGTTTGCCATGTCGATCAAGTCAATCTACATGCAGCGCAGGGCGTCGCTATTCGCGAGTTCCCCCTCAACCCCGGCCACGGCTTTGCCGACTACCTGCTGTATGTGAACGGCAAAGCCTGCGGCGTGATCGAGGCTAAAAAAGAAGGCGCCACCCTCAAAGGGGTTGAAATCCAGTCAGAGAAGTACGCCCAAGGCCTGCCCGCCACCTTGCCCGCGTGGCGCAGGCCCTTGCCTTTTTTGTTTGAGTCCACGGGGGTAGAAACCCAATTCACCAATGGCCTGGACCCGCAGCCCCGCTCGCGCCGGGTGTTTGCGTTTTTCAGACCCGAGTTGCTGGCGCATTGGCTCAGCAGTGCAGCGCCTGCATCGCCCAATCTGGTGGCCGTGGGCACACTGCCTGCCCATGAAGAAAGCCCGCCGGCCTACACACCCACCGGCACCTTTTTGGCCCGCATGCAACACCTGCCCGAGCTGGTCACTCAATGGGGGCAGGGCGGGGCCAACTACCAGCTGTGGCCCGCGCAAATCAAGGCAGTGCAAAACCTCGAACTTAGCCTGGCCGCCAACAAACCCAAAGCCCTCATCCAAATGGCGACGGGCAGCGGCAAGACGTTCACCGCCATCAGCTTCATTTATCGCCTCATCAAGTTTGGTGGTGCGCGGCGCGTGTTGTTTTTGGTGGACCGGGGCAACCTGGGCCGCCAGACCAAAAAAGAGTTTGACCAATACGCCAGCCCCTACAACAGCTTCAAG
>CAIMVC010000038.1 GCA_903844825.1 uncultured Burkholderiales bacterium
GGCCATCTCAGCTTTCCTCTTGCATCAGGCTCAGGCCAATGGCGCCGCGGCGGCGCAGCCAGGGCGAAGGGCGATAGCGTGGGTCACCGTAAACGGTTTGCATATTAAAAAGTACTTCCAGAATATTGGTCGGGCCGTAGCGGTTGCCCATGGCCAGCGGTCCCTGCGGATAACCCAGGCCCAGCGTAACGGCTGTCTCCAGGTCCTGGGGGCTGCACACGCCTTGCTGGCACATGTCGCTGGCAATATTGACGATGGTGGCAACGACGCGCTGGGTCACAAAGCCGCCACTGTCCCTGATCACGCTGACGGCTTTGCCGTCGCGGGCGAACAGCGCATGCGCGGCGTCCCGCATGTCGGCGCGCGTGGCCGGATTGGTGGCCAGGACGCGCCGCTTGGTGGCGGCGTCGTCGATCAGCATGTCGATGCCGACGGTGCGTGCGGGGTCCAGGCGTTCGACGACGGCCACCGTGGTGATGTCAAAACCCAGCGGCGCCACGAGCGTGAGCGCCTGCATGGAAGGAGACTGCCCGGTTTCGATGCTGGCCCCCAGGTCTTTGAGCAACTGCAGCAACTCTGCCCGGCGCGTGGCCCTGGGCGAGACCCACACCGGCGGCATGTCTTTGACCGTCGGGACGGCGGGCTCGGCGGGCCATTCGGCCGCGCCCTGGGAGTACTTGTAGAACCCTTCGCCAGTTTTGCGGCCGAGCAAGCCGCCAGCGAGTCGCTGTGCCGTGATCACGCTGGGGCGGTAGCGCGGCTCCTGGTAGTACTGCTGGTAGATCGACTCCATCACGGGGTGGGAGACATCCAGCGCCGTCAGGTCCATCAGCTCGAAGGGCCCGAGCTTGAAGCCGACCTGGTCCTTGAGAATGCGGTCGACGGTGGCGAAATCAGCCACGCCTTCGCTGACCAGGCGCAGGGCCTCGGTGCCATAGCCGCGGCCGGCATGGTTGACTATGAAGCCGGGGGTGTCCTGCGCGCGCACGGGCGTGTGCCCTATTTGCCGCGCGTAAGTGGTGAGCGCATCGGCGCATGCGGCACCGGTCTTGAGGCCGCAGATGACCTCGACCACCTTCATCAGAGGGACGGGGTTAAAGAAGTGATAGCCGGCAAAGCGCTCGGGATGCTTCAGTCCCGCGGCGATGGCCGTGACCGACAGCGATGAGGTGTTGCTCACCAGCACAGCGTCGGCGGCAACGATGCCTTCGAGTTCGGCGAAAAGTGCTTTCTTGATGTCCAGCCGCTCCACCACGGCTTCGACCACAAGCTGGCAGTCACGGAGGTCACTCAGGGCAGCGGGGATGGTCAGACGGGCTTTGCAAGCGGCGGCCTGCGCTGGCTCCATGCGGCCTTTGGCGACTTGCTTGTCCCACTGCTGGCCAAGTTCGTCAACGGCTCGGGCGCTGGCCTGGGCATCTCTGTCGAATATTTTGACCTGACTGCCGGCCTGCGCTGCAATCTGGACAATTCCGCGCCCCATGGCGCCGGCGCCGATCACGCCAATGGTTTGAAAAAATGGTTTCATCCAGACATTATTGCCCAGCCAGCGACGCTCTTCGCAAGCCCATGCATGACGGGCGTTCAACGGTTGTGCCCGGCGTGCCGTTCCTTACCCGCCTGAGCGTAGTGCCAACTTTCAGGGGTTTTAGCGACGGACCTGCAGTGCGCCCGGATTGACGATGTTGGGGGGGGTGCCTTTGATGAAATTGACGACGTTGTCAAAGGCGGCGCCGAAGTACATCTCGTAGCTTTCCTGCTCCACGTAGCCGATGTGTGGCGTGCAGATGCAGTTTTCCAGCCGCAGCAGGGCGTGGCCCTGGAGTATGGGCTCGGACTCGAAAACGTCGACCGCCGCCATTCCAGGCCGACCGCGGTTCAGGGCGCCGATCAGGGCGTCGGCCTCAATCAACTCGGCTCGCGATGTATTGACCAGCAACGCGGTGGTTTTCATGCGCGACAAGTCATCCAGCGTGACGCTGCTTCGGGTGTCGTCATGCAGGCGCAAATGCAATGTGAGTACATCGCAAAGCTCGAAAAAGTCGGTCTTGCTGGCGGCGGTCTCGTAGCCGTCCGCCTGGGCCCGTTCGCGCGATGCGGGGCTGCCCCAGATCAGGACCCGCATGCCGAAAGCGCGGCCGTAGCCGGCCACGATTTGCCCGATCTTGCCGTAACTCCAGATTCCCAGGGTCTTGCCTTTGAGCACCGAGCCCAGTCCAAAGTTGGGCGGCATGGAGCCAGATTTCAGGCCGGCCTGCTGCCAAGCACCGTGCTTGAGGTGGGAGACATACTGGGGAATTCGGCGCATTGCCGCCATGATCAGCGCCCAGGTCAACTCCGCCGGTGCCGTCGGGGAGCCCGTGCCTTCTGCCACGGCAATGCCGCGTTCGGTGCATGCCTGAATGTCGATATGGCTGCCAACCCGACCCGTTTGCACGATCAGCTTGAGCTTGGGAAGTTTTTCAATGACCTGACGATGCAGGTGCGTGCGCTCGCGGATGAGCACAATGACTTCGGCATCTTTGAGGCGTATGGACAACTGGCCGACGCCCTTGACGGTGTTGGTGTACACCTTGGCTGGATAGGCGTCGAGCTTGGTAGCGCAATTGAGCTTGCGCACTGCATCTTGATAGTCGTCAAGGATCACAATATTCATCCCGTTATTGTGCACTCAACCCAGCCCTGATTTACTTTTTGCCGACCTTTGGCCCAGCCGCTGAGACGCATGGCTGGCCGTGCCAGCAAGTCACGGTCAGTGGTGCCCCCGTCGGTTCGGGGGCGGCGACTGCGTGGCTCAGCGCAGCGCCGATTCCCGGCGCGCCATGCGATCGAGTTCCGCACACACGTCGGCCATGCGACCCGAGATCACCATCCGCCCTGCGCAGGCCGGGCTGGCACCGGGTTCAAACTCGCGCAGAACGCGAAGACGCGAGACGGGCAGGGCCGGTGGCGCGGCAACGGTGGCTCGAACCCCCGTCCTTGACGGACTGCACATGGGTCTTTTGACCCGGTTTCGTGCGGCGTGCGGCGGCTCAGTTTTTGCACTAGACAGGCTGGCTCCGGTCTGCGCAGGTAGGTGCGCATGTGCATGCGCAGGCGGCCGCGTTTGTGCGCTGCTGCTTTCTTGATTGGCGCCAGACATCAACAAGCCCCAAAAACCCTGCAGTGGCGCCAGCCAGACCGGACGGCTGTGGGTGTTGGCAAAAACGGCAATTCCCATGAGAAGCTCCTGAAAAGAAGTTAAACCGACAGGATTTTTGAATTGGCTTGCGCCACCGGCCATTGCAACAGGGTGTTGGTCACACAGACCAGACGCCCGCCACCTGTTACATGGCAAAAAGCTTGATCCGGCTGACGACCCATCCAAGACGGCCCCGATTGCCGTGACCGGCTTGGGTCTTGGACTGGCGGCCGGCCCGGGATTTACATCAGCATGCTGCCCCGAATCAGGCCAACAGCCAGCCCTTCAAGTTCGAAGGGCTCACCTGGCTCGACCACGATGGTTTTGAAGTCGGGGTTTTCGGGTAACAGCTCAATCAGGTCCTTGGTACGACGAAAGCGCTTGACCGTGACTTCGTCGCCGATTCTTGCCACCACAATTTGTCCGTTTTTGGCTTCTTTGGCTCGTTGTACGGCCAGCAGGTCACCGTCCATGATGCCGACGTCACGCATGCTCATGCCGCGCACCTTGAGCAAGTAGTCAGGCTGGCGCTGGAACAGGCTGGGTTCGACGTGGAAAGTCTGATCAATGTGCTCTTGCGCCAAAATAGGACTGCCGGCAGCAACCCGCCCCACCAGTGGCAGGACGAGTTGGGCCAGGCTTTGCAAGGGCAAGGAAAATTGTTTGATGCGCGACTCGTTCATTGAGCGCAGGGTATCGCTGCGCAGCCGGATGCCGCGTGATGTGCCGCTCACCAGTTCGATCACGCCTTTGCGTGCCAGCGCCTGCAGGTGTTCTTCGGCTGCGTTGGCCGAGCGAAATCCCAGCACGTTTGCGATTTCGGCGCGGGTCGGTGGATCGCCGGTGCTGGCGATGGCGCTTTGGATCAGTTCCAGGATCTGCTGCTGGCGCGCCGTGAGTTTGGGGCCGTCATGGGACTGCCGGGAAACGTTGCTCAGGACGGTCATGCAGGGGCTCCTCGGTCGGGATAGGGTGTTTTTTAAAAAGTACTGTCTTAATGAACAGTGGCTGTATTTTTATCCAGTTTTTAAGGGTTTGCAAGTGGCTGCTAAAAAAATCGTGATGTTGGGCATGGGTGGAACCATTGCGGGTGCGGCCTCAAGTGCCTCGAATCACACGTCCTACAAGGCCGGACAGATCGGGCTTGAGCAACTCGTTGAGGCGGTTCCGGCGTTGCGCGAGAGCGCTCAGACCTACGATTTACTGGTCGAGGAGGTGGCCCGGATCGATAGCAAGGACATGGATTTCGCCATCTTGGCGCGGCTGGCACAACGGGTCGCGCAGTTGCTGGCGCAAGACGACGTGCAGGCGGTGGTGATCACGCATGGCACCGACACGCTGGAGGAAACGGCATTTTTTCTTCAGGCGCTACTCGGACCGGCCAAGCCGGTGGTTCTGACCTGCGCCATGCGGCCGGCGACGGCGCTGGTGCCCGATGGGCCGCAAAACATGCTCGATGCGCTGGCCGTTGCGTGCCACCACGCGGCGCAGGGCGTGGTGGCTGTTTGCGCCGGGGTGATTCACGGTGCGCAGGACGTACAAAAGGTCCACCCTTATCGGCTTGACGCGTTTAGTTCGGGCGACGCCGGACCTATTGGCTTTGTCGAGGAGGGTCGCTTGCGCCTGGTGCGCAACTGGCCGGCAGCCAAGGGCCTGGCTGGCGTGGCTTCGCTGGAGGCTGTTCAGGCGGCCTCAGCGTGGCCGTATGTCGAGATTGTGCTGAGCCATGCTGGTGCCGATGGCCGACTGATCGATGCGCTGGTGCGCAGTGGCGTTCAAGGCCTGGTGGTAGCCGGTACCGGAAACGGCACGGTCCATGAAGCAAGGCTCAAGGCCTTGCTGCAAGCTCAGGCGCAAGGAATACCGGTTTTCCTGTCAACGCGTTGCCCCTTGGGGCAACTGCTCAAGCGGGACAACGAGTCGCTCACCACGGTGTGCGACCTCTCGCCCGTTCAGGCCCGGATTGCCTTGATGTTGCACTTGCTGAGCCGCTGAGCCGCTGGGCTAGCCGACCGGACGGTCGGGGCCGTCAACCGGCCAGGGCTGACAGGGCGCGCGCGGTGATATCGTCGACGCTACCCATGCCGCTGATGGCCCGGTACCTGGGCGCCTGCGAGGGGTCGTTTTTCGCCCACAGCGAGTAGTAGTCCACCAGCGGCCGTGTCTGGGCGCTGTACACCTCCAGCCGCTTGCGAACGGTTTCTTCCTTGTCGTCTTCGCGCTGAATCAGCGCTTCGCCTGTCACGTCGTCCAGGCCGGCGACTTTAGGCGGGTTGTACTTGACATGGTAGGTCCGGCCCGAGGCCGTGTGCGAGCGTCGACCGCTCATACGCTCGATGATGGCTTCGAAAGGCACATCAATTTCAAGCACGAAGTCGATTTTCACGCCGGCGGCTTTCATGGCGTCGGCCTGCGGGATGGTGCGAGGAAATCCGTCGAACAAAAATCCTTGGGCGCAGTCGGGTTGCGCAATTCGCTCCTTGACCAGGTTGATGATCAGGTCGTCGCTGACCAGGCCACCGGCATCCATGATTTGCTTGGCTTGCACGCCCAGTGCCGTGCCAGCCTTGACCGCTGCGCGCAGCATGTCGCCGGTCGATATTTGCGGGATGGCGTATTTCTGGCAGATGAAAGTCGCTTGTGTGCCTTTGCCGGCGCCGGGTGCCCCCAACAAGATCAGTCTCATGGATATCCTCGATTTTTATGAATTTTTCGACACGCCTGGCTCTTGCCTGCGCAGTGAAGTGGCGTGGAACTCGTGGATGAGCCCAAGCCTGCTTTCATCTCGAGGATAGCATGGCACTTTCTTGCCTGAGCTTACAAAACTTCCTGTTTGAGCAGGTCGCGAACGCGCTCCAGATCCTCGGGGGTATCGACCCCCTGACCGGGTGCGCGGTCGGTTACGTGCACGGCGATCCGGTGCCCGTGCCAGAGAGCACGCAGCTGTTCTAGCGATTCGAGTTGTTCCTCTGGCGCCTGCGGCAGGCTCGGAAACTCGCGCAGAAAGCCGACCCGGTAGCCATAGATCCCGACATGCCGCAGGGGCGGCGGCAAGGCGCTGTCGCCATGCCACCAGGCGAGGCCCGAAAAATCTCTCGCAGCGGGAATGGGGGCCCGGCTGAAATACAGCGCCGTGCGGCGTGCATCAAGCACGACCTTGACCACGTTCGGGTTAACAAACTCGTGGAGTTGCTCGATGGCGTGTGCGGCGGTGCTCATGGCGCAATCCGGTCGGCTGTGCAAAAGCTCGGCCACGGCATTGATCAGCAGGGGATCGATCAGCGGCTCGTCACCCTGGACGTTGACGACCAGTTGCTCCGATTGCAAGCCGAGCAGCCTGCAGGCCTCGGCCAGGCGGTCACTGCCGCTGGGGTGGTCAGTGCGTGTGAGCACCGAGGTGACCCCGAAGGCGTTGCAGGCTGCCACGATGTCCTGGCTGTCGGTGGCAACCACCACCTGGCTGGCTGCGCTTTGGGCAGCCCGCTGGGCGACCCGAACGACCATCGGCACATTGGCTAGATCCGCCAATGGCTTGTTGGGCAGGCGTGTGGACGCCAGGCGAGCAGGGATGAGGACGGTAAAACTCATGCCCGCGCGCTCACAGGCCCAGTTCTTCATCAGTCAGGGGGCGCGCCTCGTTTTCCAGCAGGATCGGCAGGCCGTCGCGCACGGGGTAGGCCAGCCGGGCGCTGCGTGAAACCAGTTCCTGTTTTTCGCGGTCGTAGTCAAGCGGCCCCTTGGTGACGGGGCAGACCAGAAGTTCAAGGAGTTTTGTGTCCATGGGGCGATGGTAATTGAGAAAGCAGGGCGTCGAAGGCTTTGAAAAAGCCCGGCTCCGGCGTCAGTTGCAGGGGAACTGCCAGCAGGTGCAGGCCGGCATCCGGGAAAAGTGCAAACAGCTTGACGGCGTCTTTTTCTGTGCAAAGCGTGGTGTGTCTGCTATCAAAGGGGGGGGCATCTGCTGAAAAGGGGTGATGGTCTGGCCAGGCCTGAGCCCGGCTGAGCGTCAGGCCACGGGCTTCGAGCATGGCGAAAAATTGAGCCGGCCGGGCAATGCCTGCCAGAGCGTGTAGCGGCTTGCCGCGCAGAGTTTGCAGCGCCACCCGGGTGCCGTCGGCTGCCAAGGCGTGGTCAGCCAGCCGTCTGGTCGCCTTATGGCCTTCAAACGCGGGGCTCGA
>CAIMVC010000039.1 GCA_903844825.1 uncultured Burkholderiales bacterium
CCCCTGCAGGGGGACAGGGCGTCAGACGTGGCTGACAGGGCCTGCCTGTCAGCCGTGCGCTCAGCGCAGGCGCAAATGGTGAGCCTGACGGACAGCACCGACGCGCGCCGGCCGCCTAGCCCGCGGCCACTGGCGAACCACGCCGACGCGGCTCGGGCGACTTGCCTCAGTTATGAACAGGCCAGGATCCGGCTTTGGGCACCTGCTGTGCCAACTGTCAGGGCTAGGTGCGCACGCGATCAGCGAAGGTCTTGCGGAATTTCTCGACTTTGGGGCCGACCACAAAAGCGCAGTAACCCTGGTTCGGGTTGTTCTCAAAATAGTCCTGGTGGTAGTCCTCGGCCGGCCAGTAGTGTTGCAGCGGCTCGACCTCGGTCACGATGGGCTGGGAGAACAGCTTTTGCTCGCGCATGCGCGCCAGCATGTCGTCGGCGATCTGCCGCTGCTCGGGCGTACTGTAGTAAATGCCGCTGCGGTATTGCGTGCCCGCGTCATTGCCCTGCCGGTTCAGCGTGGTCGGGTCATGGATGACGAAAAATATCTCGAGAATCTCGCTCAGCGTGATCTGCGCCGGGTCAAACACCAGCTTGACCACCTCGTTGCAGCCCGTGCGCCCGCTGCAGACCTCCTGGTAGCTCGGCTGGCTGGCCTGGCCGTTGCAATAGCCCGACTCCACGTCGGTGACGCCGCGCGCTTTGACGAACACCGCCTCTGTGCACCAGAAGCAGCCGCCGCCGAGCGTGATGGTTTGCAATGGGTTCATCTCTCAAGTTCCTGTCAATCGGTTGGGTTCATGATCCAGGCCAAGGCTTCACGCTGGCCCTGCCGCAGCGTCGGCGGCAAGTATTTCAGGGCCCGATCCTGCCACAGCGGCGCCCGCGCTCAGCAAGCTGGCCCTCACAGCTTCGACAAACAGGCCCCGGGCCGCGCTGGCGCGTGTGGTTTTCCAGAGGCAGCGGGTTTCATACAGGGCCGCCGCGCCACTGAGCGGTAAAAAGCTGGCCCCCGCCAGCGCCGATTGCCGCAGCGCCGCCGGCACCAGGGCCACGCCCATGCCCTGTGAGACCAGCGAGACCACGCTCAGCCAGTGGCGCAGCTCGTAGCGAATCTCGGGGTAAAAGCCGGCCTGGCTGCACAGGGTCAGGATGCGCTCATGGTAGTCCGGTGAGACCTGGCGCGAGACCACGGCAAACGGCTCTCCCTGCAGCAAAGGCAGCGCGATGGCCTGGCGGTTGGCCAGCGCGTGCGCCCGCGGCAGGCAGCACCACAGCGGCTGGCTGGCCACCAAAATCCCCGACAGCTCAGGCGGCACGCGCGGGGTGTGCACAAAACCTACGTCCAGCCGTTCTTGCGCCAGCTCGGTCAGCTGCTCGCTGGAACTGAGCTCGCGCAGCAGCAGCCGCAGCTGCGGGTGCCGGCTTTGAAACTGCTCCAGAATGCGCGGCAAGCCGCTGTAGAGCATGGTGCCTGAAAAGCCGATGGTCAGGCTGCCCGCCATGCCATCGCCCACATCCCGCGCCAGATTGGCCGCCTGAGCGGCCTGGTCGAGCAGGGCGCGGGCCGCAGGCACAAAGGCTTGTCCGGCTGCCGTGAGTTGCACCAGCTTGCTGTTGCGCGTGAACAGCCTGGCGCCGACCGAGGCCTCCAGTTGCTGGATGTTCAGCGACAAGGGCGGCTGCGACATCGACAGCCGACGCGCCGCCCGGCCGAAGTGAAGCTCCTCGGCCAGCACCAGAAAGTAACGGAGGTGCCTGAATTCCATAAATAGCTAAATCATATCGTTGGATCAATATTTGATATTAGACAGCTATTCATGCTTGCCCAACAATCCAGCGTCTGGCCCTAAACTCCAGCCAGCGTCAAACGCCACACTTTTTCACAAGACAGCCACAGGACACCGCGAACATGAAAGCCAAATTCAACTGGGAAGACCCGTTTTTTCTGTCCGAGCAACTCAGCGAGGACGAGCGCGCCGTGGTCGACGCCGCCCATGACTTTTGCCAGGAAAAGCTGCAGACCCGGGTGCTGATGGCGGCGCGTCATGAAACCTTTGACCGCGAGATCATGAACGAGTTTGGCGCCATGGGGTTTTTGGGCTCGACCATTGAAGGCTACGGCTGCTCGGGTCTGAACTACGTCAGCTACGGCCTGGTGGCGCGTGAAGTCGAGCGGGTGGACAGCGGCTACCGCAGCGCCATGAGCGTGCAGAGCTCGCTGGTGATGCACCCCATCAATGCCTACGGCGACGAAGCCCAGCGCCAGAAATACCTGCCCAAGCTGGCCACGGGCGAATGGGTCGGCTGCTTCGGCCTGACCGAACCCAACCACGGCTCCGACCCGGCCAGCATGCTCACCCGCGCCAAGCCGGTCGATGGCGGCTTCATCATGAAGGGCGCCAAGATGTGGATCACCAACGCGCCGATTGCCGACGTTTTTGTGGTCTGGGCCAAGCTCGAAGACCCGGACGGCAAGGTCGGCGGCCAGGAAAGCATTCGCGGTTTCATTCTCGAAAAAGGCATGAAAGGCCTGAGCGCCCCGAAGATCGAGGGCAAGATGAGCTTGCGCGCCTCGATCACCGGTGAGATCGTGATGGACGACGTGTTTGTGCCCGAAGCCAACCTGCTGCCCAACGTCAGCGGCCTCAAAGGCCCCTTTGGCTGCCTGAATAAAGCCCGCTACGGCATCGCCTGGGGTGCGCTGGGTGCGGCAGAAGACTGCTGGTTCCGCGCCCGCCAGTACACCATGGACCGCCAGCAGTTTGGCCGTCCGCTGGCACAAAACCAGTTGATCCAGAAAAAACTCGCCGACATGCAAACCGAAATCGCCCTGGGCCTGCAGGCCTGCCTGCGCGTGGGTCGCCTGATGGACGAGGACAAGGCCGTGCCCGAAATGATTTCACTGATCAAGCGCAACTCTTGCGGCAAGTCCCTGGACATCGCCCGCATGGCCCGCGACATGCATGGCGGCAACGGCATTCACGACGAGTACCACGTCATTCGCCACATGATCAACCTGGAAACGGTCAACACCTACGAAGGCACGCACGACGTGCACGCCCTGATTCTGGGTCGGGCGCAAACCGGCCTGCAGGCGTTTTATTGATCTGAGCTCGGGTCGGCTCTGGGGAGCCCTCACGCTCGGATTGCCGCGCGGCTTTGTCGCTCAATGTTGGCCAAATTCAGGCCGATTATTGTGACGTTGATGCTGGACGCTCCACCCCGCTTAAGTGGCATGAAAAAACTTCCACTTTGGCGCATTGACGCCGGTATTGGGTGGCAGAGTCCATCCCATCCAGGGCCCAAAGGGCTGCGGCGGGCCAGGAGCTCCCGTATTTTTGAAGCCGCCATTACGCTACAAACCTACCGAGTAGGTCGCCGTTACGGTCAGCCTGGAAGCGTCCAGATAAGGATCGCGGCTGTAGCTACCGCTGATGCCTAAGCGCTGATTTTTCGCGAGGTCAACATAGGCGCCCAGCGTTGCAGTACGCCGGTTCTTGGCGAAACCAGCGTCTGAAAAATGAGGACTCAAGCCGGAGATGCCTGTCGCTGCGTGAACGCCCCGGCCACTGCTGACATCGGACTCCGCGCCAGCGCTGGCAAAAACAGTCGCCGTGGGCGTGACGCGATGGGACAAACCCAGTCCGATCATGGCGGTGCTGACATGGCTCCTGAAGGCGTTGTACGTTAATGGTGCAGTGACCTCGGCGCTCGCCGTCTCGCTGTAGCCGGCGAGATTTTTTCTTGTGTAGCGTAGCCCGGCATAGGGCCAGACCAGCAAGTCGTCGCGCACGGCCCAACCGTAGTTGGCAATGACTTGCATGCCCTGGTTGTTCAACTTGGAAGATCCGATGCCGGCCTCGGAACTCCCCACCATGCCACGCGCGATCATGGCCGTCTTTCGCGCATAAGCCGCTGAGAATTTCACCTCGGCGCCCACACCGTCTGTCCGCTGGCTCCATGCGCCAAACACCCCCAGCAAGGGACTGCTGTTCGAAAGTTTGACGACAGCCGAGCCGGGGCCGGACAGGTTCTGGTCGGCATACAGGCCCAGGCGGTAGCTGCCGCCGGGCAAACGATAGGCTGCTATCAGCAAACCACCCTGCTGGTTGGCGCCTTGGGATTGGGTGTTGCGGGCGCCAGCCGACACACACAGAGCCTGCGCTTGCGGCGTCTTGCAGTCATAGGAAAAACTATGGGTCAGCACGGAATCTTGCATCGCAAACGCTGCTTGCAAAGACGAGGCCGTGTTTACCAGCGATTGCTGGGTATCGGCGGTGGAAGCACCGGTGACGACCAAATCCCAGACGCTATCAGCGACGCTCTTGAGGTTAAAGACGAAGCCGTTGTAGTTGCCTGCAGTATTGACAAAGTGGGCTCCGGTGATGCCAGAGAAAACGCCTGAGTAAGTGCCTTTGCCGACAGTCGAGCCGGTATCAATATTAAAATTCAGGGCCCCTGAAATGGTTCCGAAAGTGACCCGCCCATAGCGGGTGGGAGACTCAATCATGATGTTGTACTTGGTCGGTAAAATACCCTGGTAGGTGATGGCCGATTTGTTGTTTAGGCTGTTGATTTGGCCGCCGTAGGTCAGGCCCGTCTCGAAATCCGTATAACTGAAGTTTCTAATGCCAAAGCCATCGGCTCCGGCCAGGATGCGCCCGGTATTGGTGAGGCTGGTGATGGTTCCACCGTTCACGATGCCGTCGATGTCCCCGCTGATCGTGCCTGCGTTTGACAACTGGACAATGTTGCCCCAGTTCTGCAGGCCGGTGTTGTAGCCGCTGATGATGCCGGTCACGGTGTTGTTGATTAAATTAACGCTGCCGGGATATCTGACGCCAGCGATAACGTTGCTGCCGTTGACCAGCCCGGCCGCATCACCATAGATGACTCCCGAGTTGTGTACAGAGCCGATATGCCCGACGTTGGAAACGCCCACACTGCTGGCAGTCATGCTGCCAGAGTTTGCAAGCGTGCCGATGGTCGCACCGGTGTCGTTGTAGACCGCGTTGAAGCCGAATTGCAAGAATCCGGAATTATCGAAATTTACTATGCTCCCGCTGTTGTAGACGGCTTGATTGCTGCCGGTCATGATGGCGTTTTCACCCCGATTCACGATGGCGCTGATGCTGCCGGCGTTGTAGATGCTGTTAGTGCCGTTGACTGCTTGAGTGTTGAAGATAAGGTCGATCAGGCCAAGGTTCGTAATCGCCCCAGACGATGATGAGCCGCCGCTAAGCCGGCCGTCATTGGCGATGGAACTGATGACGCCTCCCGCGCTATTTAAAATCGCAGCGTTGAGTTCAGCGCCCCCATTAATGGCTCCCGTATTGCTGATTCGTGCGGAAGTGCCAATGCCCACCTGAACGCCAGGCCCATTGATGCCGGCCACCGAACCACTGCCTGCCGCACCGCCTGCGCCGCCTTCGATCATGCCGGAATTATTCAGGGTGCTCAGGTGTCCCAGGTACACGCCTGCGCCGCCGCTACCGCCTGCGCCGCCGCCCGCCTCACTGTCACCACCAGCCCCGCCCGCGCCAGCGGCAATGCGTCCGGTATTGTTCAGTGATACGCCCGGATTCACGATGGCGCCATAGCCGCCCGCGCCACCACCTCCGCCTCCTCCTGCTGATTCAGGGCCACCGCTGGAACTGCCCCCTTGGCCGCCATCACCGCCGAGGATGACTGTCGAATTCGAGCCCGACGAACTAAAAACCGCGCCGCTTGCACCCCCGCCGCCACCGCCACCGCCTGAATAGCCGCTGACGCTCTGCCCGTCCCCGCCGCGGCCACCCATGCCGCTGTTGCCACTGGCCAGTCCGCCCGCACCACCGGCGCCACCGGCAGGAGGAAAGTCAGGGTGTGTTGCACCATTGCCGCCGACGCCGCCCACCAGTCCTGCGCCGCCACCGCCACCACCGTTGCCCAGGCCAATCTCGGTGCTGCCATTGGCGCCAGCGCCGCCTAGTGAGCCCGCAGAACTTGCTCCGCCCGCAGAAACACCGAGACCGCCACCCGCACCGCCAGCAAAGGTTTGGGCTACGCCATGGTCGCCAAAACCGATCAAGCTGGTGACAAAAATTATTTCTAAAAGCCTATATTTACTCGAGAAAACGGCAAATAAATAAGTTGAATTTGTTGAATTATTTTGGTTGTTAGTATTCATTGGTTGAGTACTTTTATTTATTGATAGTCCGATACTCGAGATAATACGGCAACGAATCTTCCGGCAGTCGGTTTGGCGTGGTTCGCAGTGTGATATTCAAGGCAACCATATATTCGGACTTTGATGTGCTTTTTCAGTCATGGCGAGCGGCGGAACTGCAACCTCTCCGATTCAGCCCAAAGTAAAACAAAGTCTGCTAAACAAGGAGCGTCCTTGGGGCAATGACAAATCTTCTGTGTCTGCGAGGCCGCAGGCCGTGGCAGTCCATGGGCTCAAGCCGGACCTTGCACCGCGGGCCGCCTGCGCAAGGCGCACAATCGCGCACTCACCAGCCCTTTTGAAGCGACCCGCCAGCCCATGACCGAAGACCTGAACCGCCAGAGCGAACTTAAGAAAATGGACTTGTGCGACGCCTGCGCCGGCATCCAGCGCAACTGGCGTCGTGCGCCCGGCCACGCTGAATTGCTGCAAGGCCAGAACCACCAGGAAAAGCGCGGTCCTACGCTGGTGACGATTACCCGGTACCAGTGCGACCGCTGCGGCACCTCCTGGGCGTACGAGAACAACAAGCGCGATCAGCACGTGGGCTGGTCTGTGGTGGGCCGCTAGCCCGCTGCGTTGTCCGTCCCGTGGCCTGGCCCGGGCGCTCGGGTGCGCCGAGAGCACAATCGCGTCCATGAAACCACCCGCCAGACTGCAAAGCCTTGTTGAAGAAGGCCTGATCGATACCGTGGTTCGCCAGCTCATGAGCGGCAAGGAAGCCATGGTCTTCGTGGTCCGCTGCGGCGACGAGACCCGTTGCGCCAAGATTTACAAAGAGGCCAGCCAGCGCAGTTTTCGCCAAGCGGTGGACTACACCGAAAACCGCAAGGTCAAGAACTCACGGCAGGCACGCGCCATGGCCAAGGGCAGCAAGTACGGGCGCCAGGCCCAGGAGGCGGCCTGGCAAAGCGCCGAGGTCGACGCCCTGTACCGGCTGGCGGCGGCCGGCGTGCGGGTGCCCCAGCCCTATAACTTTCACGAAGGCGTGCTGCTCATGGAGCTGGTCACCGACGCCAACGGCGACGCCGCGCCCCGCCTGAACGATGTGGCCTTTACCCGCAGCCAGGCGCTGGCGCATCACGCGACGCTGATCGCCGAGGTGGTGCGCATGCTCTGCGCCGGCGTGGTCCATGGCGACTTGTCGGAATTCAATATATTGCTGGCCTACACGGCTAGCGCAGATGGCAGAGGCGGCAGCGAAGGCCCGGTCATCATTGACCTGCCCCAGGCGGTTGACGCTGCCGGCAACAACCACGCCCAACGCATGCTGCTGCGTGACGTGGCGAACCTGCGCGACTTCTTTGGCCAATTCGCCCCCGAACTGTTGACGACCCAATACGGGCCCGAGATGTGGAGCCTGTACCAAACGGGTCTGCTGACCAACGACACGCCTTTGACCGGCCGCTACCAGCGTGCCCAGGCCGACGTGGACATGCAAAGCGTGCTGCGCGAAATTGACGATGCGCGTGCCGAAGACGCGGCGCGGCGGCTGCGCATGGCGTCCACCGCCTGAACGGGCGGGCCCGCAGCGTTCACAATCCCTGCTTTAAAAGAAAGAAAGCGCACAGATGGCGATTCAGTGGTTTCCCGGTCACATGCACCTGACCAAAAAAGCCATCAGCGAGCGGATCAAGGAAATTGATGTCGTGATCGAGCTGCTCGACGCCCGCCTGCCGGGCTCCAGCGCCAACCCGATGCTGGCCGAACTGACCGAGGGCAAGCCGGCCCTGAAGGTTCTCAACAAGCAAGACCTGGCCGACCCCACGCGCACCCCCCTGTGGCTGGACTACTACAACAGCCAGCCGGGTACCCGCGCCATCGGTCTGGACGCCAGCATGAGCACGCCGGCCAGGGCCCTGATCGAGGCCTGCCACACCCTGGCACCTACGCGCGGCAGCATGGTCAAGCCCATGCGCGTGCTGATCTGCGGCATTCCCAACGTCGGCAAGTCCACCCTGATCAACACCCTCACCGGCAAGCGTGCCACCAAGACGGGTGACGAGGCTGGCGTGACCAAGATCGAGCAGCGCATCGTGCTGGCCGACGGCTTTTACCTGTTTGACACGCCGGGCATGCTCTGGCCGCGCATCATCGTGGCCAAAAGCGGCTACAACCTGGCCGCCAGCGGCGCCATCGGCCGCAACGCCTTCAACGAAGAAGAGGTCGCACTCGAGCTGCTCGACTACCTCATCGCCCACTATCCCGACCTGCTCAAGGCCCGCTACAAGGTCGAGCTGCCGGCAGGTATCACCGACGAACAGCTGCTCGAAGACATTGGCCGCAAGCGCGGCGCCGTGCTCAGCAAAGGCCGCGTCAACCTGCAAAAAGCTGCCGAGATCGTGATCTACGAATTTCGCCAGTCCACCCTGGGCCGCATCACGCTGGAAACCCCAGAGGCGTTTACCCAATGGCTCGAAGCCGGCCAAAAGCTAGACGCCGAACGCCAGGTCAAAAAAGACGCGATTGAGCTCAAGCGCAACATCAAGCTCAAGAAGGTGCCCCGGCCCCCGCGCGACCCGCAGCGCGGCCCGGACCGCATCGACAGCGACCCAGCGACCTGACCACCCCGGTCGGCAGCACGCCTGGTGGACGGCAGGTTTTGCAAATAATCAAGCCCCTCAAGGCGGGTCGCAAAGCCGTTTGCGTTCGTGTTGTTTGATGCGGCGTGATTGGCTTATCGCCAGTCCCTGTCATAGGCTGGTGGATGCTGACTTTGTCTGGAATATACTGATCAGTAGGTGTCTTTTGAATGTCATCTTTTGCATGGAGTCCTGAGCTTCGTCCGGCCTCGCTTGCAGCTTAGGGGGCATTCTTTTTCCCGGCGACCCTACACCTCTGGCCAGCGCTGACAGGCCTGTGCGCGTGAGGCCCGGGCCCCTGTTCACTTCAAGGAGATTTCATGACCACACGAAGAAACGCTCTGCTGGCCGTCGGCGCGCTCGCCGTTCCCTTTGTCGCACGCAGCCAGAACCTGCGGCCGCTGAGGATCATCATTCCGTTTCCTGCTGGCGGGATCTCGGATGCGATGGCCCGGATTCTGGCCACCCGCCTGAGCGCGGAACTGGGCCGGTCGGTGCTGGTGGACCCGCAGCCCGGTGGCAGTGGGCTGATTGCCGCACGCCGCACCTTGAACGTGCCGGCCGACGGGACGACCTTGCTGATCATTTCCCCGACGATGTTGATCATCCTGCCCAAGACCATGAAGCTGGAGTTTGACCCCATTGAGGAGTTTGTTCCGGTCACCAACATTGGCTCCAACCCGCTGGTGCTTGGCGTTCACAAGTCGGTGCCGGCCAACAACCTGCGCGAGTTCATTCAGTATGCCCAGACGCAGCCTGCCAGCGCCCTGACTTTTGCGTCAGGCGGCGCGGGGACCTCGACGCACCTGGTCGCCGAGCTGTTCTTCAAGCGCGCCGGGCTCAAGCTGGTGCATGTGCCTTACAAGGGTGGAGCGCCTGCTGTGCAAGACCTGCTGGCCGGCCATGTGCAGGCCTATTTTGGTAACCCGGCCGAACTCATCACGCACAAGGACAGCGGCAATATCCGCCTGCTGGCCAGCTCTGGCGAGACGCGCATGGCCGAATTGCCGGAGGTGCAGACCCTTGGCGAAGTCTTGTCCGGGCTGTCGCTCGTGACTTGGAACGGTCTGGGTTTTCGCAAGGGCACGCCGGTGGCCGACATCGAGCGTGTGTCGCAGGCGATTCAGCGAATTTCGAAGGAGCCGGAGTACATCCAGAGCATGAACAAGATCGGTGTGACGCCGGTGGGCAACACCCCCGAGCAGTTTGGCGCGGCGATTAGGCGCGACCGGCTGCTCTGGAACGAAGCGATCGACAGCGCAGGAATCAAACAGTCCTGAGCCGGCGCCGCGCTGCCAGGGTCCGCTCGGGCCGGGCAGATCCGAGCGCTCAATGTCAGACAACACGGAGAAAGCATGCCAGGAGACCAGGACAACAAGGCTGCCGGTGACGAGCCGCGGCCGGTGATTTTGCTCGCGGGGGCTGCGCACGGGATAGGCCGGGCCATGGCCCTGCAGGCCAGGCAGCGGGGTGCCCGGCTGGCGATTTGCGATATTGACCAGGCCGGCTTGCAGGCTCTGACGAGCGAACTGGCGATGGGCGAGGATGCCCTGCTGTTGCCGGTGGACATCACGCAGGCGGGGAGCGTGGCCGACTTTGTGACGGCTGCCTTGGCGCGCTTTGGCCGAATCGACGCGGCCATCTGCAATGCCGGCGGCATGATTTCGCTGGTTCATGATGGCCTGGTGACGTCCAACATCCGTGCCTTCAAGGACATCCCGCCGGCTGACTGGAAGTCGATCGTGGACCTCAATTTGTACGGCGCGCTGAATCTGGCGCACGCCGTGCTGCCCGGCATGCTCAGCCGTGGTCAGGGGCGCATCGTCTTTGTGTCCTCGGTCTCGGGCCTTGTGGGTGGCGCCGGACTGAGTGTTTACGCAGCCGCCAAGGGCGGTGTGATTGCGTTTGCCAAATCGCTGGCGCGGGAGGTCAGCGCAGCGGGTGTGTCGGTCAATTCGGTGGCACCGGGCGGCGTCGCGACGCGGGCCTTTCCGGCTGGTTCACCCTCGGCCGAGCGGCGTGTTCAGAGCGTGGCCATCGGCCGGCTAGGCCTGCCCGATGAAATCGCCAACGTGGCGATTTACCTGGCGACCGACGCGCCGCCTTACCTCACGGGCGAGGTGATTTCGGTCTCAGGCGGTCCCCCTTGACCGGGCAGTCCAAGGCCATGAAGGATTCCCTGCCAGCCGCGATGCGTCCCGCAGCGGACCCGGCGCTCAGGGTGGCCGCCGTGTCGCCCTCGTTTTGTGAGCACCCGGTGCTGTGCGCCGAGCTGCTGGCCCTGTTTCCGCAGGCCAAGATCAACGCCGGGCTGCGCCGGCTTGAGGGGGCCGAGCTGATCGAGTTTTTGCGGGGTCACGACGTGGCCATGGTCGGCCTCGAGTCCATGAGCGCGGCGGTGCTGGCGGCCTTGCCGGACCTGAAGATCATTGCCAAGCTGGGCACCGGCGTCGACATGCTGGACGCCCAAGCCATGGCCGAGCGCGGTATCCGTCTGGGCTGGAAGGCCGGCGCCAACGCCTTGTCCATTGCCGAGCTGGTGATTGCCTTTGCCTTGGTCGGGCTGCGTCACATGGGCGCGGGCAACCAGGCCCTGCGGCAGGGGCAAGACGTGACCCGGCGCATGGGGCGGCTGCTCAGCGGGCGGGTGGTCGGCTTGCACGGTTGTGGTCACATCGGTCAGGCCGTCGTGCGCTTGCTCAAGCCCTTTGCTTGCCAGATTTTGGCCTGCGACGTGGCCGACCGGTCGGGCTTTTACGCCGAGCACGGGGTTCAGGCCGTGAGCTTTGACGAATTGCTGCGGCGCTCTGAAGTGCTGTCCATTCACGTGCCGCTGATGCCCGAGACCGACGGGCTTTACGGTGCGTCGGTGCTGCGCCAGTTGCGCCCGGACTGCGTGTTGATCAATACCGCCCGCGGGGCGCTGGTTGACGAGGATGCGCTGTACGAGCGGCTGGTGTCGGGCGCGCTCAGCGCGGCTTGCGCCGACGTCTTTGCCGCCGAACCCTCATTTGAGTCCCGCTTGATCGCGCTGCCGAACTTTTTTGGAACGCCCCACATTGGCGGCAGTGCTGCCGAGGCTCGGCTGGCCATGGGCCGGATCGCCCTCGAAGGCATCTTTGACAATTTCGTGCCGACCCCCGGCGTTCATCCTTTCGACGCGTAGAGGCGGCGGTTCATGACAGCTTATTTTGGTCACCGCGCCCGCCTGGGTCTGATCGTTCCGCCGAACAACACCGTCAACGAAGCCGAGTGGGCCAGCGCCATGCCCGCCGGTGTGACGATGCATGCCCTGCGCATGCGCCTGAACCCGCTGGCACGCTCCGACGAGGAACTCGGCATCCTGCGCCAAGACCTGCAGGCGGCCTGCCAGTTGTTTGCAGAGGCTGAAATCAGTGCTCTGGCTTTCGGCTGCACGGCCCCTTCGGCGGTCAGTCCGCGCCAGCAGATGGAGGCGATGATGACGGCTGCCTCGGGCCTGCCGGCGGCCACCGCTGCGGCGGCCGTGGTCGATGCGCTGCTGGCGGTTGGCGCGAAGCAGGTGGTGTTGATGTCGCCATTTTCGGCCGCCGTCACCGAGCATGAAGCCCGCTTCATGGCGCAGGAAGGGCTGGAGGTGCTGAGTCAGCAATCGTTGGGCCACGGGACCTACCAGCCCGGCAAAAAGCTCGAGATTCACCGCATCGCGCCAGAGCAGGTGCTCAAGGCCGTTGCGCAGATTGACCATTCGCAGGCCGATGCCATCGTCGTTTCGGGCACCAACCTCGTGACCTTTCCGGTCATTGAAGAGATCGAGGCACTCACCGGCAAGCCGGTGGTCAGCAGCAACCAGGCGCTGCTGTGGTCCACCTTGCGCAAGGCCGGCATCGCCGATGCCTTGCCGCTAGGCCGTCTTTTCAAGCTGAGTTGACCCCCGCCTGAGCAGGCCAGGCCGTGTGCCTTGTCAGCGCCGATCCGCGTGGTAGCTTCCCGTTCCGCGCTGAATCAGGCGGTCGTCCGGCAGGCAATCGCCAGGCTGGTAGCTGGGGCCCTGGTCCAGCCGGGCGTAGTAGGGGGCAAAGTCAATGTTCGCCAGGGCGAGCAGGTCTTCGAGCTGCTCGAGCACGAAGTAGCTCTCCTGAAAGTTGTCTATGCGGTAGTTGGTGCGCATCACCCGCTCCAGGTCAAAGCCGATCCGGTTGGGTGAGTCGCTGTGTACGGCGAAGCTGCTCTCCGACGACGATGAGGCGATGCCGGCGCCATACAGGCGCACATCGCCGCCTTGCCGCACCAACCCGAATTCGACGGTGTACCAGTAGACCCGGGCCAATTCCTTGAGTTTTCCCAGCCGCTGGGCGCGCAATCCGGCCTGGCCGTAGAGTGCCATGAAGTCGGCCATGACCGGGTTCATGAGCATGGGCACATGGCCAAAGACGTCATGAAAAATGTCGGGCTCCTGCAGGTAGTCCAACTCACTGGCGCTGCGAATAAAGCGGCCCGCCGGAAAGCGGCGATGGGCCAGGTGCTCAAAAAAAACCTCGTCGCTCACCAGGCCGGGCACGGCCACCACGCGCCAGCCGGTTTCTTGTTGAAGCACCTGCGAGAGTTGTTCGAAGTCCGGGATGCGCTCGGCCTGCAGGGGCAGGCGGCGCATGCCTTGCACAAAAGCATCGCAGGCCAGCCCGGGCAGCAACTGCATCTGGCGCTGGAACAGCGTCTGCCACACGGCGTGCTCGGCGGCGCTGTAGCTGGCCCAGTGCTGGGGAACGGTCCCGTCTGCGGCTGGCGTGGACCCGGTGCTGGGGTTCGATAAGGGCATGGCTCAGCTCGCTTGCAGTACGCCACGGCGAATCTGGTCACGCTCCAGCGATTCGAACAGGGCCTTGAAGTTGCCTTCGCCGAATCCGTCGTCGCCCTGGCGCTGGATGAATTCAAAAAAGACCGGGCCGAGCAGCGTTTGCGAAAAGATCTGCAGCAACAGACGGCGCTCGCCACCGCTGGCCACGCCATCGAGCAAGATGCCGCGGCTTTGCAGCGCGCTCACGTCCTGGCCGTGGTCGGGCAGCCGTTCATGGAGCATCTCGTAGTAGGTCGCCGGCGGGGCGCTCATCAGCGGCACGCCCGCCTGCTTGAGGCTGTCGAGCGTGCTCATCAGGTCATCGCTGAGCAAGGCGATGTGCTGGATGCCTTCACCGTTGAACTGCATCAGGAACTCCTCGATCTGGCCACTTTTGCCCGAACCGTCTTCGTTCAGCGGAATGCGGATCAGGCCGTCCGGCGCGGTCATGGCCTTGCTGGTCAGACCGGTGTATTCGCCCTTGATGTCGAAGTAGCGGATTTCTCTGAAATTGAAAATGCGCTCGTAAAACGCCGACCAGTAGGCCATTCGGCCGCGGTAAACGTTGTGCGTGAGGTGATCAATCAGCTTGAGGCCGTGACCGACGGGTCGGCGGTTCACGCCGTCGATAAAGCGAAAGTCGATGTCGTAGATCGACTGACCGTCCTCAAAGCGATCGATCAGGTACAGCGGCGCGCCGCCTATGCCCTTGATGGCGGGCAGTCGCAGTTCCATGGGGCCGGTCGGAATCTCCATCGGCTGCGCGCCCAGCGCCAGCGCCCGGGCATACGCCTTGTGCGAGTCCTTGACCCGAAAAGCCATGCTGCAGGCCGACGGGCCGTGCTCGGCGGCAAAGTAGGCGGCGGCGCTTTTGGGTTCGCGGTTGACAATGAAGTTGGTGTCTCCCTGCCGGTACAGGTCCACATCCTTGGAGCGGTGATGCGCCACCAGCGCAAAGCCCAGTTGCTCCAGCACCGGCTCGATCAGGCCGGCTTGCGGCGCGGCAAATTCGACGAATTCAAAACCCATCAGCCCGGCGGGATTATCAAAAAGGTCGGCCATGTTGCTGCGCTTTCAAGGAGTTGTTTGAGGCTTTTATTGTGCTCAGAAGCGGCTGCAACGTGGATGCATCTTGAGGCCGGAAGCAGGCGAACTATGCATAATTACTGCATGAATAATTCAAAAAGTGCGGATCTAACGCTCGATACGTGCGACATCAGCTTGCTGGCCGCGCTGCAGCGCGATGCGCACGCCACCCACCAGACGATCGGCGAGCAGGTGCATTTGTCGGCCTCCCAGGTCAGCCGGCGGGTACAGCGGTTGGAGTCGGCGGGCCTGATCAGCCGTTATGTGACCTTGCTCAACCCGGCAGCGTTGGGTCTGGGGGTGCGGGCCCTGAGTTATGTCACGCTGACGCGCCATGGCGGTGATGAGGGGCTGGCTTTTGAGCGCGAGATCGCGGGCTTTGCCGAAGTGCTGGAGTGCTACGCGGTGGCTGGCGAGTCGGACTACATCCTGCACATCGTGGCGGCCGACCTGCCCACGCTGTCGGAGTCGGTGCTGCGCCGACTCACGCGCATTGCGGGCGTGGGCAGCATCCGCTCGAACATTGTGTTGAACTGCATCAAGTCGACCACCGAGCTACCGCTGGCGCATTTGCAGGTGCCGCGGCGCCAAGGCTAGGGGGCCGATCGGATGGGTCAGGGCTGCCGGCCCGCCGCTGGCGTGTTCAGTGCCGCGATCGCATCAGCCGGCGCAGATAGCTCAGGCCAAAGCCCAGCCCCAGCGCGAGTGCAAACCAGCCCACCAGTGAAGACTTGGCCACGATGCCCTGCATGCCGGGGGAGACGATGAAGTAAGGCGAGATCAGCACCCCCAGCCCGATCAGCGCGCACAAGATGGCTTTGAACAGCAGTTCCTTGTCGGCCTGGGCGCTCTTGGTGTTGGTAAAGGATCGGGTCGGTTCGCTGGGCAGGGGCATGTTCGAGCTTTAAGGGCCATGGCTGGCGTGTGAAAGGCTCGAGGATAGTCTTTTTACGCAGGCCTTTCGCCGCGGCCGCGCCGCTAGCCCCACCCGCCTCAGAGGTAAGGGGTCAAGGGCGGGGTTAAGGGCGGGGCTAAGGGACGGGGTTAAGGGGCTGGGTTAAGACAAGGCGTGCGGCCCGGCCACAGCCGGTAACGGCGGCCGCAGTTGCCCGGCCATCAGGGCCGCCACATGCACCGCCTCGCGTTGGGTGCCGTCGTGAATCTGATGGCGGCAACTGGTGCCGTCGGCGACCACCACCGCCTCGGGCCGGGCACGCACGGCGGGCAGCAGGCTGAGTTCTGCCATTTGCACAGAGATATCGTGGTGCCGGGCTTCGTAGCCAAAACTGCCGGCCATGCCGCAGCAACTGGACTCGATCAGTTCGGGCTGGGCACCTGGGATCAGACGGAGCACCTCCAGGATCGGGCTGACCGCGTCGAAGGCTTTTTGGTGGCAGTGGCCGTGCAGCAGGATCGCCTGGTCGATGGGCTGGAGTTGGGACTTGAGTGCTTCAAGCCGTCCGGCTCGGGCCTCGCGGGCCAGAAATTCTTCAAACAGCAGCGCTTGCTCGCTGACGGTCTGCGCCTCCTGGCCCAGCCCCATGACCAAAAATTCGTCGCGCAAGGTGAGCAGGCAGGACGGCTCCAGCCCGACGATGGGGATGCCTTGCTGTGCAAACGGCAACAGGCTGGCCAGCATCTCGCGCGCCTTGGTCCGGGCCTGCTCGACCATGCCGCTGGCTAGTTGGGTGCGGCCACAGCACAGGTGCTGGCCGTTGGGGCGGGCTTTGGTGGCAACGTGCACGCTGTAGCCTGCGGCCTGCAGAACTTGCAGGGCCGCTGCCGCGTTGCCCGCTTCGAAGTAGCCGTTGAAGGTGTCGACAAAGAGCACCACCGGCCGCTTGGCCACCAGTACTTCCTCAAAGCTGCAGCCGGCGTGGGCTGTGTTGAAAAAGTGCTGCCGCTGCCAGATCGGCAAGCTGCGCCTGGCCGACAGGCCCAGCCATTGTTCGCTCAGCCTCGCCAGGCCGGGGATCTTGTCACGCAGGTTGAGCAGGGGTGCCAGACGGCTGGCCCAACGGGCGTAGTCGGGCAGGTAGGCGACCAGCTTGTCCTTGAGGCTGTAGCCGTGCCGCGCCTTGTAGTGGTGCAAAAACTCCACTTTCATCTTGGCCATGTCCACCCCGGTGGGGCAGTCGCGCTTGCAACCCTTGCAGCCGACGCACAGGTCCATGGCCTCGTGCACGGCTTGGCTGGTCAGGGCCTCGCTGGCCTGCAGGCCTTCGATCTGTCCTGACAGTGCCAGCCTGAGCGTGTTGGCGCGGCCCCGCGTGAGGTGTTTTTCGTCACGTGTGACGCGGTAGCTTGGGCACATGGTGCCGGCGTCAAACTTTCGGCAGTGGCCGTTGTTGTTGCACATCTCGACAGCCTTGGCCAGGCCTTGTGCCGGATCACCGCCGGTGCCGGGCGCGCTGGTTTTTTCGGTGACCGGGTCGTTTTGCACGTCCCAGGCGCGCCAGTCGAGTGCGGTGCGGATCGGGATCACCTGGTAGCCCGGCGCGTAGCGCATGAGGCGGGTGTCGTCCATTCGCGGGGGCTCGACCATGCGCTGCGGGCACAGCAAATTGAGCGGGTCCATCGCCGCCTTGATGCTGGCGAAGGCTTGCGTGATCTTCGGGCCGAATTGCCAGGCAATCCATTCGCCACGGCACAGGCCGTCACCATGTTCGCCGCTGTAGGCGCCTTTGTACTTGCGCACCAGGGCCGAGGCCTCTTCGGCGATGGCGCGCATCTTGCCAGCGCCGTCCCGCCGCATGTCCAGAATCGGGCGTACGTGCAGGGTGCCGACCGAGGCGTGGGCGTACCAGGTGCCTTTGCAGCCATGCTTTTTAAACACCTCGGTCAGGGCGTCGGTGTACTCGGCCAGGTGCACCAGCGGCACGGCGCAGTCCTCGATAAAGCTCACGGGCTTGCCGTCGCCCTTGAGGCTCATCATGATGTTCAGCCCGGCCTTGCGCACCTCCCAGAGGTTTTTTTGCGGGGCGTCGTCGATCATTTCAACCACCGAGCCGGGCAGGCCCAGGTCGCCCATGAGCTCGACGAGTTCGCGCATTTTCGGGATCAGCGCGGCCTTGGAGGCACCCGCAAACTCGACCAGCAAGATGGCTTCGGGCTGGCCCAGCAGGGCGGTGCGCACGGTCGCGGCAAAGGCCGGGTTTTGCAGCGACAACTCGATCATGGTGCGGTCCACCAGCTCGACGGCCGACAAGCCGCCGCCGAGCTTGACGATGTGCTGGGCAGCGTCCATGGCCGCGTAAAAGGTCGGGAAGTTGACCACGCCCAGCACTTTGGCGCGGGGCAGCTCGCTCAGTTGCAGGGTCAGGCTTTTGGTCAGTGCCAGCGTGCCTTCGCTGCCAATGAGCAGGTGCGCCAGGTTGACCGAGCCGTCCTGGGAGTAGGCGCGCTCGCTCTGGTTGTTGAAGATGTCCAGGTTGTAGCCGCCCACGCGGCGCATGACCTTGGGCCAGTGCGCGTTGATCTCGGGCGCCAGCTCGTCGGCCAGGGCCCGCACCTGCTCGCCCAGCGCCAGTGCCTTGCCGCTGGCCTGGCTGAAGGCGCCCAGTGTGAGCAGCTCGCCCGCCGAGGTCCAGGCCTGGGCACCGAGCACGTTATGCACCATGTTGCCGTAGGCAATGCTGCGGCTGCCGCAGGAGTTGTTGCCCGCCATGCCCCCCAGCGTGGCTTGCGCGCTGGTCGAGACATCGACCGGGTACCACAGGCCGTGTTTTTTGAGCGCCGCATTGAGGTGGTCCAGCACGATGCCGGGTTCGACCACCGCGGTGCGCGCCTCGGGGTCCATGCTGAGGATCTTGCGCACATGCTTGGCGTGGTCAATCACCAGACCGGCGCCCACCGTCTGCCCGCACTGGCTGGTGCCACCGCCACGCGCCACGATGGGCACACCCAGGTCGCGGCAAATGCTCAGCGCCACGGGCACGTCGTCGGCGCTGCGTGGCACCAAAACGCCGATCGGCAGGCTCTGGTAGATCGATGCGTCGGTCGCGTAGCGGCCACGGTCGGCTGGCGAAAACAGCACCTCGCCCTGCGTGTGGCTGGCCAGGCGCGCGGCCAGCTTGCCGGCGACTTCGTTGCTGAGCCTGGCGACGGCGTCATACGTCCCGCTGGCGGCTGTGACCTGGCGTGGCAGCGGCGCGTTCATGCCTGTGCCTCCTGATGGGCCTGGAGTTGCTCTTGCACCACCTGGCGTTTGTTGTCCAGGTGCGTCAGCAGCAGGGCGCGCAGGCCGGCGCTGTTGCGCTGGCTCAAGGCGGTGATCATGAGTTCGTGTTCCTTGACCGCCAGGTGCCATTTGGCCTCGTCCTGGTTGGAGCGAAAGCGCAGCGCTTGCAGACGGGCGTTGACCTGGCGGTACAAGGCGGTCAGCACCGGATTTTTGGCTGCCGCGTTGATGGCGGTGTGAATGGCGGCATTGAGCCGGTAGTAGCCCGGCAGGTCGCGCCGGGTATAGGCGGCCAGCATTTCGTAGTGCATGGCCTGGATCTCGGCGAGCTCCGCGTCGGTGATGCGTTCGGCGGCCAATTCGCCGGACTGCGCTTCGAGCGCGGCCATCACCTCAAACGTGTGCAGTGCATCGGCCTGGGTCAGCCGCACTGCAATGGCGCCCCGGTTGGGCAGCAACTCGACCAGTCCCTCGGCGGCCAGCATCTTGATGGCCTCGCGCAGGGGCGTGCGCGAGACCTGCAGCACCTCGCTGAGTTCGCGCTCATTGAGCTTGGCGCCCGGGGCGATGCGGCTTTCAAGCAGCATCTGGCGCAGGCGCTGGGCCACCTGCTCATGCAGGCTTGGGCGGGGAATGGGAATGACGGTGGCGGGCATAGGGAAATTTTGTATGCAAAATAGGGCGGAGTCAATTGCCTGACCCTGGTTGACGGCCTGGCGCCTGTGGCAGACCGGAGTTTTTGAGAGCATCAGCTTTTTTATTCGTAAATTCGGTGTTGATGCGAACGATCTGAATCGCGCTGATCAGAGCAACCGGCTCGACCGTTCAGGGTATGGCCTCTTGACAGGCGTATTTTGTATGCAAAAAATCACTAATCTACACGGAGCCCCCTCTATGCAAAGCCTGGACTTTCACCCTACCGGACGCCACTTTTTGCAGATTCCCGGGCCGTCGCCGGTGCCCGATCGTGTGTTGCGGGCCATGAGCCAGCCGACCATTGACCACCGTGGCCCCGAATTCGCGGCGCTGGGCCTGAAGGTGCTGGCCGATATCAAGCAGGTCTTTCAAACCCGGCATCCGGTGATCATTTACCCGGCCTCCGGCACCGGCGCCTGGGAGGCCGCGCTGGTCAACACCCTGAGCGCGGGCGACCATGTGCTGATGTACGAGACCGGTCACTTTGCCTCGCTATGGAACAAACTGGCCGAGCGCATCGGCTTAAAAACCGAGGTGATGGGCCTGCCCGGCCCCGACGCCTGGCGCCACGGCGTGCGCGCTGACCTGATTGAAGAACGGCTTCGCGCCGACACCCAGCACAGCATCCAGGCCGTGTGCGTGGTCCACAACGAAACCTCGACCGGTGCCACCAGCAACATTGCCGCTGTGCGCCGTGCCATTGACGCGGCCAGGCACCCTGCGCTGCTGATGGTCGACACCATCTCGGGCGTGGGATCGGCCGACTACCGGCATGACGAGTGGGGGGTTGACGTCAGCATGGGCGGCTCCCAAAAGGGACTGATGCTGCCGCCCGGCATCAGTTTTAACGCCGTCTCCCCCAAAGCCATCGAGGCCAGCAAGAAAGCCCGCATGCCGCGCTCCTTCTGGGCCTGGGACGAGGTGATCGAATTCAACAAGACCGGCTACTGGCCAACCACGCCCAACACCAACTTGCTCTACGGTCTGAGCGAAGCCTGCGACATGCTGCTCGAGCACGGGCTGGGCGTGGTGTTTGCCCGCCACCAGCGCTGGGCCGAAGGGGTGCGTTCGGCGGTGCGGGCCTGGGGCCTGCAGATTCAGTGTGCCGACCCGGCGGTGTACTCGCCGATCCTGACCGGCGTCATGATGCCCGATGGGGTTGACGCTGACGGGGTGCGCAAGATCATTCACGAGCGCTTTGACTGCTCGCTGGGCACCGGGCTGGGCAAGGTCAAGGGCCGGATGTTTCGCATCGGCCACCTGGGCGACACCAACGACCTGACCTTGCTGGCGGCCTTGTCGGGCTGCGAGATGGGACTCAAGCTGGCCGGCGTAAAACTGGCCGGTTCCGGCGTGCTGGCGGCCATGGACTATTTTTCGAGCCATGCCGCTGTGCTGCCGCAGCGCCAGGCGGCCTGAGGCGGCGGCCCCTCTATCCCTAAGCCTCACCCCTGCCAATTTACCTGGAGACTCACCCCATGCAACGCAGAACCTTTGTCAGTGCAGCGGCCGCCAGTGCGGCGGTTGTGGCCTCGCCCATGCTCCGCGCCCAGACCCTGCCCAGCGGGCCGGTGCGCATTGTGGTGGGCTTTCCGCCCGGCGGTGGCACCGACGCGCTGGCCCGCGTGGTCGGCCAAAAGCTGTCGGTCCTGTGGAACCTGTCGGTGCTGATTGATAACAAGGCCGGCGCGGCTGGCGTGATTGCGGCCGACTACGTGGCCAAGCAGCCCGGCGACGGCAACACGCTGCTGATGGCCCACATCAACAGCCACGCGCTCGCCCCCAGCCTGGTGCCCAAGCTGGGCTATGTGGTCGAGCGCGATTTCATGCCCATCACGCTGGTCGGTGTGACGCCCAACCTGCTCATTTGCAACGAAGCCCAGAGCGCCAAAAGCGTCAAGGACCTGGTCGAGCTGTGTAAAAAGAACCCCGGCAAGATCAGCTTTGCTTCGGCTGGCGGCGGCTCGGCCCAGCATCTGGCGCTGGAGATGTTCAAGCTGCGCGCCGGCATTGATGCGCTGCACGTGCCCTACAAAGGCTCCGGTCCCGCCTTGACCGACCTGATTGGTGGGCAGGTGAATTATTGCTTTGAGACCATGACCTCGGCCACGCCGCATGTCAAAAGTGGCAAGGCGGTGGCGTTGGCGCAAACCCGCGCCAAGCGCGCCAAAGGCCACCCCGGCGTGCCGACCATGGATGAGTCGGGTTTCCCCGGTTTTGACGCCACCACCTGGTACGGCCTGGTCGGCCCCGGCAGGATGCCGTCGGTCATGGCCAAACGCATGAACGAAGACATCAACCGCGTCATGGCCATGCCCGACGTGATGGACAAGTTCGAGCAATACGGTGCCGAAGACGGGGGCGGCTCGACCGAGCGCTTTGCTGAATTCATCAAGACCGAGCAAGCCAAGTGGGCCAAGGTCATCAAAGACGCCAAGGTCAGCACTGAGGGCTGAACGCGTGCGCCTGGCCTTACCCCCGGTTCACTGAATGAATGTTTGCGACCCGCGCTGAACACGGCGGGTTCAAAGGGCTTTACAGTAAGCGCTGCACACCGTTTGTCAGCCAACCGCCGCTGATGAGCTCTTTTTTTGACCTGTTTCTCGCTTTCTCAGGAGACATCCCTTGACGACCAGCCCTCTTCACGCTTCGCAGGCCACCCGTTTTGGCAGTGGTCAGGCCATCACCCGACTCGAAGATGACGCCTTGCTCCGCGGCCAGGGCCGCTTCACCGATGACGTGGTCAGCGACGTGGGAGCGGCCGACGCCTCGCACCTGGTTTTTGTGCGCTCGGTCTACCCGCATGCGCGCATCGCGTCGATTGATGCCGACGCTGCCCGCCAGATGCCGGGCGTGTTGCTGGTGGTCACCGGCGCCGAGATGGTGGCCGCTGGCGTCAAGCCCATGGCCGGGGTGGCCGGTTTTGTGCGCGCTGACGGCGTGACCGCCCAGGCGCCACGCTTTCCGCTGGCGCACGAGCGGGTGCGCTTTGTCGGCGAGCCGGTGGTGGCGGTGGTGGCGCGTACACGCCAGCAGGCCCGCGACGCGGCTGAAGCGGTGATGGTCGACTATGAAGAGCTGCCCATGGCGGTGAGCATCAACGCGGCGCTCGCCGGCGAGGCGGTGTTGTGCCCCGAGGCGCCCGACAACATCGTGGCCGAGATGCGCCACGGCAAGGCCGATGCGGCCGCGCAGGCCTTTGCCGCTGCCGCCCATGTCGTCAAGCTCGACATCGTCAATCAGCGCCTGGTCGCCCTGACGCTGGAGCCGCGCTCGGTGCTGGCTTGCTACGACCCGGCCAGCAAGGGCCTGATCGTGCGGCTGAGCTCGCAAATGCCGTCGGGGCTGCGGACCTCTGTTTGCGATGTGCTGGGCCTGCCGCGGGAAGCCGTGCGCGTGTTGATCGGTGACGTCGGTGGCGGCTTTGGCATGAAGACCGGGGCCTATCCGGAAGACCTGGCCACTGCCTACTGCGCGCACCAGTTGCAGGGCAACGTCAAGTGGATCGCTGATCGCAGCGAAGACTTCGTCGCCTCCGCCCACGGCCGCGACCTGCAAACGCATGCCGAAATGGCGCTGGCCGCCGACGGCAAAATTCTGGCCCTGCGCCTGGCCTCGCAGGCCAACGCGGGCGCCTATCCCACCGGCACCGGCGTGGCCATTCAGTTGCTCATCGGCCCCTGGGTGCAAAGCAGCGTCTACGACATCCAGACCATCGACTTTCACTTCAAGGCGGTGATGACCAACACCGCGCCCACCGGCGCCTACCGTGGCGCGGGCCGGCCCGAGGCCATCTTCATCATGGAGCGCCTGATGGACGAGGCCGCCCGCCAGATGGGGCTGGACCGCATCGCTCTGCGCCGGCGCAACTTCATCAGCCCGGCGCAGATGCCTTATAAAAACCCGATGGGCCAGACCTATGACGTCGGTCACTTCGAGTCCATCATGGACCAAAGCCTGCAACTGGCCGACTGGGCTGGTTTTGAGGCCCGCGCCGCCGAATCGGCCAGCCGCGGTCTGCTGCGCGGCCTGGGCATTGCCACCTTTTTGGAATGGACGGGCGGCAACGTCTTTGAAGAGCGCGTCACGCTGGAGGTGCAAGCCGACGGCATGATCGAAGTGTTTTCTGCCGTCAACGCGATGGGGCAGGGCATTGCCACCACGCTGGCGCAGCTGGTGGTCGACAGCTTTGGCGTGCCCATCGACAAGGTGCGCGTGGTGCTGGGCGACACCCAGCGCGGCGACGGCTTTGGCAGCGCCGGCTCGCGCTCGATCTTCACCGGCGGCTCGGCCATGCGCATAGGCGCCGAGCGCACGATCGACAAGGCGCGCCAGCTCGCAGCGCAAGAATTCGAGGCCGCCGAACAAGACGTGTTGTACGCCGAAGGCAGCTTCAGCGTCAGCGGCACCGACCTGCGCATCGGCCTGTTTGAGCTGGCCGCCAAGCAGCCCGAGCAGCGTATCTTCATGGACTCGACCAGCACCGTCAGCGGCCCGAGCTGGCCCAACGGCTGCCATATCAGCGAAGTCGAGATCGACCCACTGACCGGCAAGGTGTCGGTGGCAGCGTACGCCTCGGTCAACGACGTGGGCCGGGTCGTCAACCCGCTGATCGTGCGCGGCCAGCTCGACGGCGGCGCGGTGCAGGGCATCGGCCAGGCGCTCTACGAACAAGTGGTCTACGACGCTGAAACCGGCCAGCCCCTGACTGGCAGCCTGATGGACTACACCGCCCCACGCGCCGACGACTCGCCCTTCTTCAAGACCGAGATGGACATCTCCATCCCCTGCAAAAACAACCCGCTGGGCGTCAAAGGCGTGGGCGAACTCGGCACCATTGGCGCCACACCTGCCGTGGTCAATGCCGTGGCCGACGCACTCGCACGCAGCGGCCAGGCCGACAAGTGCGGCCAGCTGCAAATGCCCCTGACGCCAGCGAAGGTGTGGGCGCTGATGCAGGGCTGAGCTCGGGGAGAGTGGCGCTGATTTTTGTGGTTTTGGCAGCGCTTTGGCTCGAGTTTTGACTCGCTTGCGTCCGGCTGCTAAGTCAAGCGAGAAACCCGCGACATGGCGGGCATTCGCCCAATAGCCGCCTTGGAAGGTTGATTTGTTTGTAGTTCTTTCGGGCTAGACTCATTCGCACTTCCAACCAAACCATCACCCACATCACGCCATGGAAAACGTCTTTGATTTTCGGGATCAATTGATCTCCGAATACAGCACCTTCTCGCGAAGCTTTTCCAAAATTGCCGCCTCTGACATTTCTTTGAAGGTAGAGCGGGAATACAACGAAGGCCGCTACTGGCCCGAGCCGCTGATTCAGATCAACCCCAACTACCGCAGAAGCGCCACCGTTCAACAGCTGGCTGCCAAGGGCGATCTGCATGCCGCGTGTGGCGAGTTATTCAAAGCCAAAAAGCCTGAGGGCACGCCTGTCGATTTGTTTTTGTACGCACACCAGATGGAAGCCTTGGCAAAAGCCGGCCAGGATAAAAGCTATGTGGTGACGACCGGCACAGGATCGGGCAAGTCGCTTTCGTTCTTTATCCCCATCATCGACCGCATCCTCAAAGCCAAACAGGCCGATCCCAAGCCACGTACTCGTGCCATCGTTATCTACCCGATGAACGCACTGGCCAACAGCCAGCTGGAGGAGCTCGACAAGTTTTTGCACGGCTACGCACCGGGCCAGCAGCCTTTCACAGTCGCCCGATACACCGGGCAGGAGGGCGCCACTGAGCGCGAACGCATCAAAAACAATCCCCCAGACATCCTGTTAACCAACTTCATGATGCTGGAGCTGATTCTCACGCGCCACGAAGAAATTGACCGTGGTGTCGTTGACCACTGCCAAGGACTTGAGTTTTTGGTGTTGGACGAATTGCACACCTACAGGGGTCGTCAAGGTGCTGACGTGGCCATGCTGGTGCGACGCCTGCGTGAGCGCTTGCAAGCCAACAAACTGGTTTGCATTGGCACATCCGCCACCATGTCCTCCACGGGTACCCAGGCTGACCGCAACAAGACTGTTGCCGAAGTGGCCTCCAAACTTTTTGGCACCACCATCACCGAGCACGATGTCATTGGTGAAACTCTGGATCGAGTGACCAACCGTGCCAAAAACGTAGATGCCATCAAGCCCTACCTCAAGTCGTCTTTATCGCAAACCAGCTTCTTGTGGCCCAGTTACGAAGCTTTTCAAGACGACCCTATGGCCATCTGGGTCGAACTGAACCTGGGCATTGAACTGCCCGCACAAGAAGCGCCGCGCCGCGCCAAGCCCATGACCCTCAAAGACGCTGCAGCGAGGCTGGCCGATGATGCGGGTTGTGACTTCGATCTGGCCCGTGAAGGCCTGCAACTGTTTTTGGTGGCCGCCCACGAAGTCAAAACCGAACAGGGCCGCCCCCCATTTGCCTTCAAGTTGCACCAATTCATCAGCGGACCGGGCAAGGTGCTCGCGACGTTGGAGCCAGCAGGCAAGCGCCACATCACACTGGACGCTCAGCGCTTTGCCCCTGGTCGACAAGACGAAGGCACGCGCCTTTATCCGGTGCACTTTTGCCGCGATTGCGGGCAGGAATACCACCCCGTCTGGCGATCTGGCAACGCTCAACAGGAATACGGCCCCCGCGAAATTGACGACATCTCTTCCGACGAAAACGAAGACGCACATTACGGCTTCTTGTGCCCGCAAACCACAGGCCAAAGCTTCAACGGTCAGCTCGAAGAGTTACCAGAAACATGGCTCGACCTGAGCAAAGCCGAACCCAAGATCAAAAGCACTTACCGAAAAGCCGTGCCTCAACCCGTCACCTTGGGGCCTGATGGCCTGCACGGCCGGGGTGGAGAAGATTTCTGGTTTATCCCCGGCAAGTTCAGGTTTTGCCTGCGCTGCGGCCTGTCCCACGAGGTTCACGGCAAAGACATCAACCGACTGGCCAGCTTGTCCGGTGAGGGGCGCTCATCGGCCACCACCATTCTGACTCTGACCGCCATTCGCCAACTGTTTGCCGAGGGCGAACCCCAGACGGACCAACCCGACCCCCGAAAAATTTTGGGCTTCACCGACAACCGCCAGGATGCAGCACTGCAAGCGGGACACTTCAACGACTTCATCTTTTTGCTCACGCTGCGCGCAGCGCTCATTGGTGCCTTGCAAAACAACCAAGGCTTGCTGACTGAAGAGGTGCTGGCCAGTCAAGTGTTCAAAGCATTGGGGTTCGAGCAAGTCGACCAAGGCACACTCACTGAATACCTCAAGAACCCCAAGATCATGGGTCTTGCCCGGCAAGACGCCCAAAAGACCTTGCGCTTCATCATTGGCTACCGCCTATTGCGCGATCTGCGTCGCGGCTGGCGCTTCAACAACCCCAATCTGGACCAGCTCAACCTGCTGAACATCCATTACCGGGGCATTGCAGAATTTGCGGCCGAAGAGTCCTTGTTTGCAGGCAACCCCGTGTTGTCCAAACTCTCACCAAAGCACCGAACAGAGCTTTCGGTTTGCCTGTTCGACCACATGCGCCGAGGCCTTTGCTTGCAAAGCATGTACCTCGACCCCATCGAGCAAGAACGTGCCAAAGCCACCGCCTTCCAATACCTGAACGACCGCTGGGCGTTCGCGTACGACGAAAGCCTCGAAACATCCAAATACCTCATCTTGGGCAAGCGACCTGAATACCGAGGCAAACCTCGCACAGACTTGGTCCCGGGTGGTCCCCGTACCCGATTGCTCAAAGACATCAAGTTGTCCCCGTTGTGGAAGAGCAGCCCCGCTGCCGCCGTGGTCAGCGGCTGGAAAGACCCTCAATGGACCGCATTCATTGAAGACCTGCTCAAGGCGGCATCCCATTACGGTTACGTCCAAAAATTCGACATCGACTCGCAGTTGCTCGGCTGGCGCTTGAACGCCAGCAGCATGGACTGGCTACTGGTGCACGACGAAGACATTGACACAGACACCCGACACAACGCCTACTTTCGCAACCTCTACTTGGCCGTTGCTCAAACCTTGCAGCAATCCCAGCACGCGCTTTTCAACTTTGAAGCGCAAGAGCACACCGCGCAAGTTGATGCCGGACGCCGCCAGCTGTTGGAGCAGCGCTTCCGTTACACCACCAAAGACCGCCAAGACTGGGCAGAAAACCCCGCCAACGATGCGCCTTTGCAGCGTTTGCCGGTCATGTTCTGCTCGCCCACCATGGAGCTGGGTGTGGACATTTCGGCGCTCAACGCCGTGTATTTGCGCAACGTGCCGCCCACCCCGGCCAACTACGCGCAGCGCAGCGGGCGCGCGGGCCGCTCCGGGATGCAGGCGCTGGTCATCACCTATTGCGCAGCCCTCAGCCCGCACGACCAATGGTTCTTTCACCACGCCACCGATATGGTGCATGGCATCGTCAAACCGCCCACACTGGATTTGGCCAACCGCGACCTGGTTGAAAGCCACCTCCACGCCATCTGGCTCTCAGCAGCACAAGTTCAGCTCGACACCAGCATTGCGCCCATGCTGGAGCTGGACAAAGAAAAGCAACCCCTCAAAGACGCTTTGTGGCAAAAAATCAATTCGACCGAAGTCAACCAACGGGCCGCCCAAAGCGCCCAGGCCTTCATGAATCAGGTGGTGACCGAAGTCCAAAACAGCCCTTGGTATTCAGCCGAGCATGCGCAGCAAACCATCAACCGTGCACCTGAAGATTTTTCAAAGTCATTTGAGAGATGGCGCACCCTGGTCGAGGCCACGCGCAAGCAAATGGACATGGCCAACGCCATCACCCAAAGCTACACCACCAGCAACGCCGAAAAACTTAACTCCCAGCGCCGCTACGGCGATGCTGCCAAGCAATACGCCTTGCTGCTCAAAACTGGCAACGCCCAAAACAACGACTTCTACACCTACCGTTACCTGGCCAGCCAAGGCTTTTTGCCGGGCTACAACTTCCCGCGTTTGCCTCTCATGGCCTGGATTCCCGCCAAAGGTGGGGCAGGGGGCAAAGACGACGATGGCAGCATGGTCAGCCGTCCGCGCTTTCTGGCCCTGTCAGAGTTCGGCCCCCGCAGCCTGATCTACCACCAAGGCCGCATGTACCGCGTTGTGCGAGCCAAGCTCAACGTCGGCAACACAGACCACATCTCCGGTAGCAGCTCTCTGGCCACCGTCACCAGCCGCGTGTGCAGTGCTTGTGGCTATGCCCACATGAGCCAGCTGGGAGGCGGTGACCCCATCGTGGACCGTTGCGAGAATTGCGACGCCCTCCTGACCGACAACGACTGGGTCAAAAACCTCTACCGCATCGAAACAGTCGAGACCATGGCCGTCGAGCGCATCTCCATCAACGACGAAGACCGTCAGCGCCAGGGCTTTGAGCTTCAAACCACTTATCGTTTTTTGCCAGGCCCCAACGGTCAAATCTCCAAAGTCAAAACCATCGTCCAGCCGAGCGCAGATGCCAACGAGGCGCCACTGGCCGAACTCACCTACGCCCCCGCCGCGCTCATCTGGCGGATTAACCGGGGCTGGCGTCGCCGCAAGGACAAAAACCAGCTGGGCTTTTACATCAACCCCGTCACGGGCCAGTGGAGCAAAAAAGACGAACCTGGCGCGACTGATGCGGGTGAACCCGAGGACGGCTTGTTGGACAAGGTGCCCAATCAGCAAATCGTTCCTTTTGTCGAGGACTATCGCAACATACTGATTCTTCAGCCGTCCAAGCAAACGCTGGACCTGGAAACCATGGCCACCTTGCAAGCTGCCCTCAAGCGCGGCATTGAGATGACCTACCAGATCGAAGAATCCGAGCTGGTGGCTGAAGCCTTGCCCACCCAAGACAACCGCCAAGCCATCATGTTCTACGAGGCGGCCGAGGGTGGTGCTGGCGTACTCACACGCCTGGCCAGCGAGCCCCAAGCCCTGGCCCAAGTGGCCGCAACGGCTCTCAAGCTGTTGCACCACAACGCACCCACAGGCCCGTGGAAGTTTGATGAACTGCCTGATTTGGAGCAGCTCGACAAAAACGGCCATCACATTTGCGAAGCCGGTTGTTACCAGTGCCTGTTGTCCTACTTCAACCAGCCTGACCACGACAACATCAACCGCCGAAACGAAGACGCCCTCAAGCTGTTGGTGGCCATGGCCAACGCCCAGGTGCTTGCTGCCCCGGTGGTTCAAGTGCCCATGCCGTCAACTTTGGCCCCCACTGACGACCCCAGGGCATCCACCATTTCAGCTGACCTCACAGACACCTGGCTACAAGCACTTCAGCAAGGAGGTTATCAACTGCCCGACAAAGTGCGTGTGCCCGTGGCCGATGGTTTGGCCGTAGCAGCCGGTTTCTACAAGCATGCCCGATTGACGGTCTTGCTGGATGCCGTCTCTGATGAGGTGATTGAACGTCTGCAAGACAAGGGCATCACCGCGCTGCTCATGTCTGATCCCACAAAATGGCCCGCTCAATTTGCCGCATTTGCCCATGTCTTTGGGCCTGGTTTGACGGCTCAGTGAACCCGAGTAACACGCCATGCCCACAAACACCCCTCTCGCAACGGCTGATCTGCACAATTTGGTCCACGACCTCAGTCGGGTCCACGTCGCCTTGCAGGGGCGTGCCGCACGTTCGGTTGACCTGGCCCTGGTCGTGCGCAACTGGTTGTTCGGCTGGTCACTGGTTCATCACCAAAAAGCGGTCAAAGACCGTGCCAGCACCTACGGCAAAGCGGTCTTAGAGCAGGTGTCACTGCAAATGTCTCAACAAGGTATCAAAGGGGTTTCGCCCACCAGCCTTCGCCAATACCGCAACTTTTACCTGGCCTTTGAAAAGATTCAGCAGACGCTGTCTGCTGAATCTCCACCCGGCGAACAAATTGACACCCTCTGGCGACAGTTTTCACTGGGTTGGTCGCATTACGTCGTGCTGCTGACCATCGACGATCCCGATGCACGGGCTTTTTATGAACTTGAAGCCCGCCAAAACAGCTGGGGCGTCCGCGAGCTCAAGCGGCAGTTGGCTGCATCGCTGTTCGAGCGACTGGCGCTGGGGCGCAACAAGGCGGACATCAAGCAACTTGGGAAAGACGGACAAATCATCAGCCAGCCCAAAGACATTATCAAAAACCCCTACGTTCTGGAGTTTTTGGACCTTCCAGAGCCGCACAGCTACTCCGAGCATGAACTCGAAACGGCCATCATCAACCGCATTGAAACCTTTCTGCTGGAACTGGGCAAAGGCTTCTTGTTCGAGGCCCGTCAAAAGCGCTTTACTTTTGACGACGATCATTTCTATGTCGACCTCGTGTTCTACAACCGCTTGCTCAAATGCTACGTCCTGATCGACCTCAAACGCGACAAGCTGACACACCAAGACCTCGGTCAGATGCAGATGTACGTCAACTACTTTGACCGCCATGTCAAAACACCTGACGAATCGCCCACCATCGGCATCGTGCTGTGTCACCGCAAAAATGACGCATTGGTTGAACTGACCCTGCCTGACAACGCCAACATCTACGCCGCCAAATACCAGCTCTACTTGCCATCCAAAGACGAGTTACGGGCGCAAATCCAGGCTTCCCTGGATCTACAAGACAACTCATGACCCTCGCTACGCAAACCGCCGCACATTTCCAACCCGGCAACCTCGTTCGCGCACGTGGGCGCGAATGGGTTGTTCAGGCCGACTCATCTGTTGAAGAAGGCGGCGGCCTCTTGCGTTTGCGCCCCTTGGGCGGTTCTGACGAAGACACCATTGCCCTGATTCCCGAGCTGGAATTCACGCCCGTGGTGCCCGCCACATTTCCCTGGCCAGATGCCAACCAACCCGGTAACCATGCAGCCGCTTTGCTCATGCGAGACGCCCTGCGCCTCAAGCTTCGGGCCGGTGGTGGCCCGTTTCGCTCGTTTGGCAATATCGCGGTGGAGCCTCGTGCCTATCAGCTGGTGCCATTGCTCATGGCCTTGCGCCTGACCACCGTGCGCCTGCTGATTGCCGACGACGTGGGTATCGGTAAAACCATTGAAGCGTGCCTGATCGTGCGCGAGCTGATGGACCGTGGCGAAATCACCCGCTTTGCGGTGTTGTGCCCACCTCACTTGGTCGAGCAGTGGCAAGGCGAATTGCTCAGCCGTTTCAACCTGCAGGCCGTGGCACTCACCTCAGCCAGTGCCAGCCGTATAGAGCGTGAAATTCCCCACGGTGTCAGTTTGTTTGACCACCACCCCATCGTGGTCGTCAGCCTGGACTACATCAAAAGCGAACGTCACCGCGAGCACTTCTTGAGCATTGCCCCCGAATGCATCATCGTGGACGAAGCCCACACCTGTGCCAGCAGCGGCGCTGGCAAGCAACTGCGCTTTGAGCTCTTGCAGCGCTTGGCCAAAGACGAAGCGCGCCATCTTCTCTTGCTCACCGCAACCCCGCACTCGGGTGACGAAACCGCGTTCTACAACCTGCTGTCTTTGCTCAACCCCGA
>CAIMVC010000040.1 GCA_903844825.1 uncultured Burkholderiales bacterium
AGATCCCTGGCCGATGCCGCCGAAAGCAGCTATGAGGACGAGCCCGGTATCAAGTTTGAGGTGGATGAGCACCGGTTGCAAATCTGCTGGACCGTGGCTGGCGACGATGATTTTCGCCAGGTCTTGGACGAGGTCTGCATGAACCTCAATGAGCTGGCCGCAACTGGCGCGGCGGTCGAAGTGACCTTTTATGACGCTGAGTTTGACGACGAAGACGAAGAGTCAGAGGCTGAGTCACGTGATGATTTCATGATGCTGTTTGTCGGCCCCACGCCGGCAGCCATCATGCAAGTGCAGCGCGACTTGCTGGTGCAAGATCTGGTGCATATGATGGAGCGCCACTTTGACGGCGCCGAGCTCGGTGGCGTGGTGGCTGAGATTGACAAGCTGTTTGGGCAGCGCTTCGATGATTTGGTGAACTCCATGCAGCTAGGTAAGCCGCCGCGGGGCTCTGGCGGTGGGCATGGCGGCGGACACGGTGGCGGACGCAAGCCGCGGCACTTGCATTGACGCAAGCGAGGCGCTCGGCTACCGGTTTATAGAGAGCTGCAAGAGTTGCTTAGAGGGCGGTGACTGCAACTGGCATTGTGCCGTCTGGAATCGTCAGGACAAAGGTAATCCCAAGGGAATCGACTTCGGCGCTGAGGTCGCCATTGGCTTCCTGCAGGCTTTTGCGTGCTTGGTAAAGGCCCAGTCCCAGGCCCCTTGGGCGTCCACTGGCAAAGGGTTCAAACAGGCGCATTGGCGAGATGCGCACTTGCGCATCAGGCCAGGGGCTGAAAAATCTTAACTCGGCCATTGCCGGTTTAAAGGCGCTTTCTGTACTGGTCCGCAAATGAAGCACTGGTTTGTCAGCGCCAGGGTTACGCCAATTGGGCGCCAGATTGGAGAACAGGTTGTCCAAGGCGCGGGCCAGCAAGGCCTGCGCAATCCAGGCGTGCGCCTGGCCTGAGACGGTGACCTGCACCCCCGCCAGATGCGCGGCGTTCTCTACTGCTCGCCGCAAGTCAAGTCGAGCAGCTTGTTGATTCGCCGGATTGTTTCCGAGCATCGCCACCAGACGGTCGGCACGTTCCCTTGCCAGCGGCGCATTTTGTTGCAGGCGCCGCGCTGCGATGAGCAGGCTATCGGGCTGGTCGCAATCATTGAAATCAGCGCACACCCAGCCGACCCACTGGGCCAGATTGCGCATGTCGTGTTGCAGGTACAGGGTGAGCCTGGCCCGCTCGGCCATGGCCACCGAAATAGCTTCGGTGCGAACACGTAGCGCCGACTCCAGCAGCAACACGAACACCTTGGCCAGTTGCTCGGCGAACATTCGCCCCTCGCCCCTGACGGCGCTATGGCTGAGCGTCAGCACCAACAAAACGTCGTCACCACTGCTCAGCCGGAACGTCAATGGCTTACTTGCTTTTTGGCTTTGTTTGAGTAGCGGCTCCGGCTTTTGTCCCCAATCGGAATCGACTAGGTATCCGAACCAGTCACCTGAGAGCTGCAGGTGCTGCCAGCCGCCGGCGGCCAACAGTGGCCAGGCAGCAGGTGGGATGTCGAGTGGATCGAGCCCCTTCGCGCCAAGTTGCAGTAGGCTTTGCATGGCCGCCTGGTAGCTGCGTGCTCGCCGAGCCAGGCTCCTGCTAGTGACGTACAGGGTCAGCCCGGCAGCCAA
>CAIMVC010000041.1 GCA_903844825.1 uncultured Burkholderiales bacterium
ACTACCCCCGCAGCAGCAACCGCTGGGACCGCCGCGGCGGGTGGCGCAGCGGCTGCTGGCGCCGCAGGTTTGTCGCTGACCACCATCCTGGCCGGTCTGGCGGGCGTGGCGGTGGTTGGCTCCATGGGTTCGGGTGGCTCAAGCAACAACGCCCCTGGCGCCCCCGGAGACACCGCCGCGCCGGTGATCGCCTCGATGGGCGCAAAAATTGGTGCCAGCGTGATCACCCTGACCTACAACGAAGCGCTTGACGCCAGCCACGCGCCGCTGGCCAGTGCTTTTGCCATCAGCACCGGCGGAGCGGCCAATGCCGTGACCAATGTGGCCATCAGCGGCAATGTGGTCACCCTGACCCTGACCAACACGATTGCCGCTGGCAACGTCAGCGTGGCCTACACCGACCCAACGGCCAGCAACGACGCCAATGCCATTCAGGATACCGCCGGCAATGACGCCGTCACTTTTCTGCAGGGCAAACTGGCCGACGGTTATATCCGCGGCGCACAGATCTACATTGACACCAACAAGAACGGCGCAGCCGACGCCAGCGAAGCCCTGGCAGGCGTGGTGACCGATGCTGACGGCAACTTCTTTTTGCCAAGCACGGCGCCCAAGGGCACCATCATTGCCGTGGGCGGTGTGAACATTGACACCGGCGTTCCCAACACCGTGGCTCTGAAAGCGCCAGAGGGCTCGACCACCATCAACCCCTTGACCACGCTGGTGCAAGCGGTGGTGGACAACTCGGCCAAGCCAGGCGCCACCCTGCTGACGGCGGCTCAAGCGGCCGTTCAGGTCGCAGACGCCCTGGGGCTGACGAATTTGCCAGCCGGCGTGACGCTGACCAACTACGACCCGCTGTCGGCGATTGACGCCGGTGCGCTGACCGCCCAAAGGGCTTCGGCCCAGATCGCCACCTTGATTACTCTGGCATCGAACGGCAATGCGGCCACCGCCAATGCGGTGCAAAGCAATCTGGCGACCCTGATCAGCGCATCAGTCACCAGCAACACGGATCTGGACTTATCCAATTCCAGCACCATTGCCAGCGCAGCGACCGTCACGGGAAGCACCCCCTCGGCCAATCTGCTCGCCGCCATTGGCACCGCCAACACCTCGATTTCCACCGCCGCCAACCTGGACGCCATCAGCAACAGCCAGGCCGAAGCCCTGGACAAAATCGCTCCAGCCACCCCCACCTTGAGCGTCGCCGCACTGGGCAACGTCGCGACGCCCGCCGTCAAGGTGATGCTCAACACCACGGCCCTGGATGGCAGCGCTGCGGTGGCAGGCGACACGGTGATGCTGTACGAAGGCAGTACCGCCCGGTCGGCCGCCACGATGATCACGTCCACCGACATTGCAGCGGGCTTTGTCACGGTCAACGCCTCTACCCTGGCTGAAGGCTCCCACACCCTGAGCGCCAAGATCATCGACAAGGCCGACAACGCCAGCGCAAGCAGCGCCGCTGCCGGCACCACGGCCACCACGGTGATTGACCTGACGGCACCAACGGCCACCAACGTGACGGCCGGCTCGGACGACACCGGCTCATCGGCTTCCGACGCGATCACCAAAGACAGCACCCAGACCTTGAGCATCACGGCCGAGGCACTCAGCACGGTCAAGGTCTACGACGGCGCCACCTTGCTGGGCACCGCCACCGAGAGCGCCAGCGCCGGCCGATTCACCTTCTCCACGGCTGCGCTGTCAGACGGCATCCACGTCTTGAGCGCCAAAGCCACCGACGCAGCCGGCAACATCGGCACAGCTGGCACGGCTTACAGCGTGACCATCGACACCGCCGCGCCAACCGCCGTTACCCTGTCACCGGCAGACAACGGCCAAAGCCTGGGCTTGGCAGCCAACCTGGTGCTCACCGCCAGCCAGGATGTCGCCAAAGGCACGGGCAACATCACGCTCTACAAAACCGACGGCACACTGGTAGAAAGCTCTTTTGCCGTGGCTGGCAACAAGGTCACCATCAACCCGAGCGCAGACCTGGTCAAAGACCAGGGCTATTACGTCAAGGTCGACGCCGGCGCCTTCACCGACCTGGCTGGCAACGCTTTTGCTGGTATCAGCAGTGACAGCACATGGAACTTCACCGCCGCAGGCGCCACCATCACCAGCGATGTCGTCGCCACCGACGACATCATCAATGCCGCAGAACTGGCCGCTGGCGTGACAGTGTCTGGAACGGTCGCCGCTGAATTTACGACCGGCACGCTGACCGCTCAATTGCTCCCCAGCAGCGGCGCTGCGATCAACTTGAACGAAGTGAGCTATGACGAGGGCACCGGCAAGTGGACGGCCAAAGTGCCCAAGGACCTGACAGGCACTGACAGCTACACCCTGAGCACCACCTTCACCGGCAGCGGCAGCGCCGACGGCATCAGCGGCACGGGCGAGGCGAGCCTGCGAATTGACACGCAAGCCCCTGCCGCACCCGCCCCCAGCCTGGCCACCAACAGCGGCTCGGCCAACGACACCATCACCAACGTGGGCAGGGTCAACGTGGGCGGGATCGAGCCTGGCTCGGAATTCAATATCTCGCTGGGTGGCCCCGGCGGCCCACGCGGTTCCTGGCAATACAGCCTCAACAACGGGACTGATTGGCTCACCGGCGTGGGCTCTAGCATCACCCTCACCGGCGACGGTGACAAATCCGTCATCGTCAAACAAACCGATGCCGCAGGTAACGTCAGCAGCACCTCGGCGCCCCTGAACTTCACGCTCGACACCGCCGCGCCGACCGCGACCACCCTGTCACCGGCAGACAACGGCCAAAGCCTGGGCCTGGCAGCCAACCTGGTGCTCACGGCCAGCCAGGACATCGCCAAAGGCACAGGCAACGTCACGCTCTACAAAGCCGACGGCACACTGGTAGAAAGCTCTTTTGCCGTGGCTGGCAACAAGGTCACCATCAACCCCACCGCAGACCTGGTCAAAGACCAGGGCTATTACGTCAAGGTCGACGCCGGCGCCTTCACCGACCTGGCTGGCAACGCTTTTGCCGGCATCAGCGACGCCACCACCTGGAACTTCACCGCCGCCGGCGCCACCATCACCACCGCCAAGGTTGCCACCGACGACGCCATCAATGCCGACGAACTGGCCGCTGGCGTGACGGTGTCTGGAACGGTCGCTGCCGAGTTCAAGACCGGTACCTTGGCGGTTCAACTCGTGCCGAGTGCGGGCGCTGCGATCGACCTGAACAACGTGGTCTACAACGGTGTCACCGGCGACTGGACGGCTGACGTGCCCAAGTCGCTGACCGGCACCGCCAGCTACACCCTCACCACCACGTTCACGGGCAGCGGCAACGCGGCCGGCATCACCGGCACGGGCCAAAAGAGCGTTCAGATCGACACCGTGGCCCCAACCGTCGCATCGCCAAGCCTGGCCACCAACAGTGGCTCGACCAACGACAGCATCACCAACGTCGGCACGGTCAACATCACCGGTCTGGAATCAGGCGCCACCTGGCAATACAGCCTCAACAGTGGCGCCTGGACCGGAGGCACCGGCTCGAGCATCACCCTCTCGGGCGATGGCGACAAGTCCATCGTCGTCAAACAAACCGATGCCGCCGGCAACGTCGGCAGCGCTTCCTCGGCCCTGAGCTTCACGCTTGACACCACAGCGCCAGCCGCACCTGGCATCACTTTGGCCACCAACAGTGGGCTCAGCAACGACTCCATCACCAACGTCGGCACCGTCAATGTCACAGGCGTGGAAGCCAACGCCAGCTGGCAATACAGCACCGATGGCAGCACCTGGAATACCGGCACCGGCACCAGTTTTACCGTCACGGGCGATGGCGCCAAATCGGTCACCGTCAGGCAAACCGACGTGGCCGGCAACCTGGGTGTAGCCTCCAGCGCGCTGAGCTTCACGCTCGACAGCACCGCCGCCGCGCCCAGCATGAGTCTGGCCACCGACAGCGGCGTGAACACCGACAAAATCACCAACATCGGCACGGTCAACGTGACGGGCCTGGAGACTGGCGCCAGCTGGCAGTACAGCAGCGATGGCGACACCTGGACCCCCGGTACAGGCACCAGTTTTACCGTCACAGGTGATGGCGCCAAGTCGGTCAGCGTCAAGCAAACTGACGTGACAGGCAACACCAGCAGCGCGTCGGCAGCGTTCGCGTTCACGCTCGACACTGTCGCGGCAAAGCCAACACTGGCCTACACCAACAGCGGCAGCGCGAACGACACCATCACCAACGTCGGCACGGTCACCGTGTCGGGTCTGGAAACTGGCGCAAGCTGGCAGTTCAGCCTCGACGGCACCAACTGGAGCGCGGGCACCGGTAGCAGCTTTGCGGTCACCGGCGACGGGAACAAGTCGGTCAGCGTGCGGCAAGCTGACCTGGCCGGAAATTCCAGCGGCGCCTCCAACGCGCTGGCATTCACGCTGGACGCCACCGCACCCAGCGTGGTCGTGACAAAGGCTCCTGGCAGCTACACCTTTAACTTTGCTTTCAGTGAAGCTGTGACAGGTTTTGATGCCAGCGACGTGGTGTTGCCGCAGGGCACGACCAAGGGCACCTTCACGGCCGTTAGCAGCACCAACTACACCTTGCTTGTCACACCGCCAAGCAACACGTCCGACCAGCTGTTCACAGTCAATGTGGCCGCCGGCGCCGCCGCCGACGTGGCAGATAACGCCTCTTCGGCCGCGGCTCAGCTGAGCCAGTCGCTGATGGTGGGTACAGCAGGCGCTGACACCTTGACCAGTAGCAGCGCTTCATCGACCTTCATCGACCTCAACGCCGGTGGCGACGACATCGTCAAGCTGAGCGCTGCCAGCGCATCGACGGCTGCAGCGCCGGACCTCATTGGTGGTTTCAACTCTGGGGACAAGATTGACTTGTCGGCGATTTTGGGGAATATTTCTGGCGGCGCAGGCTACACGTCAACAGCTGCTGCGGATACGGGCGCGGGATTCGTTGAAATCAAGAATCTGGTCTTGACTCATCCGACGGCATCTACGACAAGCGTTACTTTTGATATCACTTTTGATGAGGCGACCATCAACTCGAGCAAAATTGCTGGGGCGACAATCGACTTGGAATATGACTACGCGAAAGCCTTTGACGGCTTTGCCAGCAGCCCAAAGTTTGGGAACCGACTGGTGTGGAAATTGATTCAGCCGAATTTATCTCCAGCTGATGGGGGAAACAGTTCAGACGTCAACGGTCAAATTGCCATTGTTGCGGAGACCAATTCAAGCAATCCGATCATCGTCGATGCGGCTACTAAAACAGTTCTCAGCGTAGCGTTAGATTTAAATACCGCTGTGGATACATTTAATATTGGGCTGCAGTCAATCGCAGAGGGCGGAGCAACCAAGGTGACCACCGATGACAAAACGGTGCACGAAGTGTCGGTTGGGGTAGACAAAGTTGCGGGCGCCACACTGGGCGGTACCGGAAATTTAGTAATAGTGGCTGACACGGGCGCCCTGACCGCGCCAAGCGATAACCAACTGCATTTCCTGACTCGTTACGACGCTCAAAAGCAAGTGACACAGTTGAGTATTCAATACGACACCAACTCCGCTGTCGGTACCTCAGCACCCAGCGCGGTGATTGAGATCGACTTCATGGGCGACCTGACAGCCAACCTCACCCCCGCCGCACTGACCTTCATTTGATGCACCTGCCGCGTTCCCCGCGCCCCCTGACGGGGGCGCTTTTACTCAAGCCTCTGATCCTCGCCCTGGCCTGTGGCGTGTGTCAGGTTGAGGCTGCAGACAAGCCAGGTGACGCGCCGGTCGTGGTCGGCAAAATCGCCAGCACCTTCGAGCAGTTGCGGGTGAACTCGGTGGCCGACCAGCTGATTCGTTACCTCGAAAAAGCGGTGGACTGGGCCAGTGGCCCGGCCAGTCGTGTGAGTCTGGGCAGCGTGAGCCCCGAAATACGGGCGGCTGTGCTGGCCCATCCGGAGGTGGTGCTGGCGCAAGAGCAGCGGCTGACGGCCGCCGCCGCCACGCGCGAGGCTTTTGCCGGATTTTTGCCGCAGGTCTCGAGCAAGCTCGAAACCGGCACCCGCCGCTATGACCTGGTGGACACGCCGTGGAGCCGATCGCCCGCGCATGACGACAAATCCAAGGCACTGTCGGTCACGGCCAGTCAGCTGCTCTATGACTTTGGCGGCGTCAACAACAAGACCGAAGCGCGCGCCGCACTGGAAGACGCCGCTGCTGCCCGTTCCAATTCGAAGCGCTCCGAGCTGACCCTGCGCGTGATGTCGGCCTGGCTGGAGCTGTTTCGGGCGCAGCAACTGGTGAGCGTGACGCAAATGAACACGCTGTCGCGCCAGCAGGTATTGAGCTTTATTGAAGAGCGCGAACAACTCGGCGGCAGCTCGCAAAGCGATGTGCTGCGCGTGCGGGCACGGCTGGCCGACGCGCAGTCGGCCGCAGTGGCGGCCAGGATCCGCCTGACCTCGGCCGAGGCGGTGTACCGCGAAATGTTTTCAGCGCCACCGCCAGCGCAAATTGCGCTGCCCGAAAGCGTGCCCATTGACCTGCAAAAAATGGCGGCACCACAAGCCTTTGCGGCCAGCCCGCTGCTGACCGAAGCCAGGGCGCAAACCGAAGCCGCCAGCCGCGAAGCCAAGTCGGCGGCAGCGGCCATGCTGCCGAGCTTTTACCTCGACCTCAGCGCGCGCCGCCGCGACGTTGGCGGCCCCGGCGTGCCGGGCCTGGACTGGTCGGCTGGCGTGGGCGTGCGCCACAACCTGTATGCCGGTGGTGCCGAGGCCGCGCGCCAGCGCCAGGCCGAGCAGCGCGTGACCGAGTCGCGCCTGGGCCAAGACAACCTGCTGCGCCAGCTCGAGCGTGCCTCGTCGCAAGCGCTGTCAGACGTCAACAACAGCACGGCCGCGCTGAACGCCCGCAAGGAAGCCGTGCAGGTCGCCGCGCTGGCACTGGAAGCCGTGCGTGAACAGTTTTCCTTCAGGCGCGGCACTTTGCTGGACCTGTTGCGCTCGCAAGAAGAGCTCTACATCGCCGGCCGCGATCTGGTGGACGGCATCGTTGACCACTCCCTGTCCCGCTACCGATTGCTGCACCTGGCAGACGAATTGACACCGCTGTTCAATTTGCCAGCGCAAACGCCGGTCCCCCGCGACTGATTTTTTTCGACCCGCAGCCGTCGCCCGTCGACCCAGTGAACCCCAACGCATGAACAACGATCCCCTCCCCCAACAGCACGACGCGCTAGAGGCCTGCCTGCGGGCCGTGCTGGCCTGGCATGAGCAACCCATGTCGGCCACCTCGCTGCGCGCGCGCATCAACGGCTCGCTGGGCTTCTGGACCGAAGACGATCTGCTCGAAGCGGCCGATAGCCTGGGCTACGAGGTCGAGATCAACCAGCATGACAGCGCGCTGAGTTCGCTGCCCGAATTGCCGGCGATTTGCCTGACGCACGAGGCGGGCGCGCTGGCCCTGCTGTCGGTCAACGACGAAGGCTTGCTGCTGGTGGTTGACCCAGAGCGCTCCGACAAGCCCGAATGGACCGCCAAACAGGACTTGTTTGGCCGGCTGACGGGACGCTGCCTGAGCCTGGCCAAGCGCGACCTGGGCAAACTTGGCGCCGGCGACGAGTCCGCCCCGGCAGCGGGCCAGGGCCGGCACGGCCACTGGTTCTGGGGGCCGATTTTGCGCACGCGCTGGGTCTATATCCAGGTGGGCTTGGCGGCGCTGCTGGTCAATGTGTTTGCGCTGTCGAGCTCGGTCTTTTCGATGATCGTCTACGACCGCGTCATCCCCAACAACGCCACCGATACCCTGGTGGCCTTGTTGATCGGCGTGGCCATCATCTTTGTGAGTGACTTTGCGATTCGCACGCTGCGCGGCTACTTTTTGGACCTGGCCAGCGCCAAGGCCGACGCAGCCATTGCCGACAGTCTGTTTGAGCACATGCTGGACGCCAAGCTGCAATCGCGCCGCGGCAGCAGCGGCTCGGTCGCGAGCATGATGAAGGAGTTTGAGTCGATCCGCGACTTTTTGACCTCGGCCACGCTGACGACCTTTATTGACATCCCCTTTGCCATCTTGTTTTTGTTTGTGATCTGGCTCATTGGCGGGCCACTGGCCTGGGTGCCGTTTCTGGCGATTCCGGTGATGCTGCTGTCGGGCCTGGCGGTACAGCCGCAACTGAGCCGCCTGGTCAAGGAATCGCAGGAAGACGGCCACCACAAGCACGCGATTTTGGTGGAAACGCTCAATGGCCTGGAGACCATCAAGTCGCTGGGCGCTGGCTCACTGATGCGCAGGCGCTGGCAAGACGCGGTGTCGCACCAGTCGCACATCGGCCTGAAATCGCGCATGCTGGCGCAACTGGCTACCAACGTGGCCAACATGGCGCAGCAGTTTGTGCAAGTCGGGGTGATCGCCGTCGGTGCTTTTCTGGTGCGTGACGGCCAACTGGGCTTTGGCGCCATCATCGCCTGCACAATCTTGGCGGGCCGGGCGATTGCCCCCATGGCCCAAATCACGCAGTTGCTGACCCGCATCAACCAGACCAGCACCAGCTACAAAGCGCTGAACCGGCTGATGTCGCAAGAGCGTGAACACGCCCATGGTCAGGTGTTTTTGAGCCGGCCCGAGTTCAAGGGCGCGATTGAGTTTCGCAACGTCACCTTCAGCTACCCCGGCGCCTCGCGCCCGACGCTGGACGACGTGTCGTTTCAAATCGCGCCGGGCGACAAGGTGGCCATCATTGGCAAGGTCGGCTCGGGCAAAACCACGGTCTCCAAACTGATTTTGGGACTGTACAAACCGGACTCCGGCTCGGTGCTGATCGACGGTGTGGACGTGCGCCAGATCGACCCGGCCGACCTGCGCCGCGCGCTGGGCGTGGTCTTGCAAGACGTCTGGCTCATTGGCGGCACGATCAAACAAAACATCGCCTTAGGCGGCGACTACCCGAGTGACGCCGACATCTTGCACGCCGCGCAGCTCGCCGGCGTTGACGACTTCGTCAAGCAACACCCCGAAGGCTACGGCCTGCGCCTGGGCGAGCGTGGCGAAGGCCTGTCGGGCGGGCAGCGCCAGGCCGTGGCCATTGCGCGGGCTTTTTTGCGCAAGCCGCAAATCCTGCTGTTCGACGAGGCCACCAGCGCCATGGACCAGGGCGCAGAAACTGCGCTGTTGCAAAAGATCGGCAGCGAAATCGGGCAACGCACGTTCGTGACGATCACGCACAAGGCGAGCTTGCTGCAAATCGTCAACAAGATCATCGTCATCGAACAGGGCAAGGTCGCGGCGCAAGGAACGCCCGAGCAATTGCTCAGGCGCCAGCAGGCCGCGGCGCAGCCCACCGCGCCGGCAGCGGCGGCCCCTGCTTCGCCCGCCTGACGCGTCGCCACGCGTTCCCTACCCGCAGCCCTCCCCTTCACGTCAGCGCAACCGACCCCGCCATGTCCAACTTCTTTCAAAACCGACTCAAAAACTGGGTCGACCGCTACGCCGGTGAAGGCGCCAGCACCATCGTCGCCAGCGGCTCCGGCAAGGGCCAGATCAAGCGCGCATCGCTGCTGCTGCTGTGGGGCATCGCCCTGTTTTTTGTGGTGCTTTTCGCGTGGATTGCGATTGCCGAAGTCGACAACGTGACCCGCGCCGAAGGCCGCGTCATGCCCTCGGCCAAGATGCAGGTGATCCAGAACCTCGAAGGCGGCATCGTCAAGTCAGTGCTGGTCAAGCAAGGCCAGCATGTAGCCGCCGGCGAGTTGCTGCTCACGCTCAGCGATGTGCAGCTCAACGCCGACCAAAATGCCCGCCAGCAGCAGATCCTGGGGCTGGACGCCCGTGCCGCCCGCCTGCTGGCCCAGGCCAGCGGCAACCCGCCGCAGTTTTCCAAACAAGTGGCAGCCTCGGCGCCCGACCTGATGGCCGCCGAGCAGGCCACCCTGCTGTCCAAAAAGCTGGAGCAGGAGTCGCAAATCAGCGTGCTCAACTCACAGATCGAGCAAAAGCGCAGGGAGCTCGAAGAAGCCCAGGTGACGCTGGACGGCGCCCAAAGAGGCCTGCTGCTCGGCCGTGAAGAACGCGCCACCATCGCCCGACTGGTCGAGCGCGGCTTAGAGCCCCGGCTTGAGCTGGTGCGGGCCGACCGCTCCATCGTCGAGCAGGAAAGCCGCGCCAACGTGGCCAAGGTCGGCATCGAACGCGGTGCCTCGGCGATCAACGAAATCGTCTCGCGCAAAGAAGCGCTGACGCGTCAGTTCCGCTCGGAGGCGCTGAATGAACTCAACCGCACGCTGGCCGACCTGAGCCCGCTCAAGCAAGCCATGCCCGCCATCGAAGACAAGCTCTTACGCGCCGACATCAAGTCGCCCATGAAGGGCATCGTCAACCGCGTGTTTGTCAACACCATAGGCGGCATCGTCAAGCCCGGCGACCCGATCATGGAAGTCGTGCCCGCCGACGACGAACTGGTGCTCGACGCCATGGTCCTGCCCAAGGACATCGGCTTCGTCAAACTCGGCCAAAACGCCCGCGTGAAAATCACCGCCTACGACTACTCAATCTTCGGCGCACTCGACGGCAAGGTCACCAACATCAGCGCCGACGCCGTGCCCAACGAAAAAGGCGAAGCCTTCTACCAGGTCCGCATCGAGACCCAGACCAAGGCCATTGAAGTGATCGACAAAAAACTGCTGATTCTTCCCGGCATGCAGGCTCAGGTCGACATCATCACCGGCAAGAAAACCATCCTGCAGTACCTCTCCAAACCCATCGTCGCCCTGAAGGAAAACGCGTTCAGGGAACGATAAGACACGGCGGGTGAAATTGTCTGGTGCCACTTTCCTGACAACATCCACCCCCAACCCAAAGCACGACAGGGCCTCGTCACTTCAACCAAAGAGGACGATGACGGCAGGCTCTTCGTCAGTGTGAGCTATGGCACCAGCCAAAAAACCGATCAACGCTACAGCGGCGAATTCCGGATCACCAAAGCCGAACACACTGCCGCCTATGCCAGTGCCGGCTTAAGCTACGACACCAAGTTTGACTTGAGCAAGGTGATGGAACTTCCGTTCAACGACGCCTACTTTTCCGCGCCTCCCCATGCGCCACACGGCCGGTTGGGACACGCCCCCAATGGGAACAGCCAATTCAAAGCGAGCAGTTCTAACGATTTGCGAACAACGGTTCAATTCCGTAAATCACCATTGAATCTGCGTCCGCAGACCAAAAATGCACTCAAATCAAGGGGGTGAGACGTCGGACAAGAAGCGCTAAAATGCATGAAATTTCAATGAAAAAGCATCCATGTCAGCAGCCGCCACACTATTAACGTCTCCCCTAAGGGGTGCCACTGCGCACCTTGCGGACGAGCTGCAGGCCGGCCGTGTCTATCGGCGTGAGGATCTCGCTCGTCTGAGTAATGCAGTTGATCGGCATCTGAATGAACTGGTGTCCACTGGGTTGCTCAAAAAACTGGCTCAGGGGCTTTATTACGCACCAAAGCAATCGAACTTTGGTCCCTTGCCACCCACTGACGAACAGGTGGTGAGAGGATTTCTGCGTGACAAGGATTTTTTGGTGTTTTCTCCGTCTTCATACAACACGGTAGGCCTAGGCACCACCCAGCTCTACAACAGCACGCTGGTCTACAACCACAAACGTCATGGC
>CAIMVC010000042.1 GCA_903844825.1 uncultured Burkholderiales bacterium
AATGCTTGAATTTAAAGGGATTTTCAGCCCTGGGCTGCCACGCGATCGGCCTTGCTGTGCAATTTGCTTAGTGCACTGAGGTAGGCCTTTGCCGACGCGACCACAATATCCGGGTCAGCACCCACACCATTGACCACGCGTCCGCTGTTTTGCAGGCGCACGGTGACTTCGCCCTGGCTTTCAGTTGACCCACTGATGGCGTTGACCGAGTAAAGCACCATCTCAGCACCGCTTTTGACGTGTGTCTCAATGGCTTTCAACGACGCGTCCACAGGGCCATTGCCGTCTGACTGCCCACGGACCTCCCTGCCATCCACCGTAAAAACCACGCTGGCCTGAGGCCGCTCACCCGTCTCGCTGTGCTGAGAAAGTGAGACGAACCCGTATTGCTCCCGATCCTGCATCACGCTGCCATCACTGACCAGCGCCAGAATATCTTCATCAAAAATCTCGCTCTTGCGATCAGCGAGTTCCTTGAAACGGCTGAACGCCAGGTTGATATCGGTCTCGCTTTCCATTTGCACGCCAAGGTCCAGCAGGCGCTGCTTGAAGGCATTACGGCCGCTGAGTTTGCCCAGTACCATCTTGCTGGCGCTCCAGCCCACATCTTCGGCGCGCATGATCTCGTAGGTCTCACGCGCCTTGAGCATGCCGTCCTGATGAATACCGGAGGCATGCGCAAAAGCGTTGGCTCCAACAACCGCCTTGTTGGGCTGGACAACAAAACCGGTGGTCTGGCTGACCATGCGACTGGCAGCAACGATATGCAGCGGGTCAATGTTCATGTCCAACTGGTAGAAGTCGCGGCGGGTTTTCACGGCCATGACGATCTCTTCGAGAGAGCAGTTACCGGCGCGCTCGCCAAGGCCGTTAATGGTGCACTCGACCTGCCGGGCGCCGCCGATTTTTACGCCGGCCAGCGAGTTGGCCACGGCCATGCCCAGGTCGTTATGGCAGTGCACCGACCAGATGGCCTTGTCGCTGTTGGGCACGCGCTCGCGCAAGGTCTTGATGAAATTGCCGTACAACTCAGGGACGGCGTAACCTACCGTGTCGGGAACGTTGATGGTGGTCGCACCTTCCTTGATCACAGCCTCGATGACGCGGCACAGGTAATCGACATCGCTGCGGTAGCCGTCTTCCGCACTGAACTCGACATCTGCCACCAGATTGCGGGCGAAACGCACAGAAAGCCGGGCCTGCTCGAGCACCTCTTCGGGCGTCATACGAAGCTTTTTTTCCATGTGCAGGGCACTGGTGGCGATGAAGGTGTGAATTCGCCCGGAACGCGCGCCCTTGAGGGCCTCGGCCGCTCTGGAGATATCGCGGTCATTGGCCCGCGAAAGCGAACAAATCGTCGACTCCCTGATGGTGTTGGCAATAGCTTGGACGGCTTCGAAATCACCGTTCGAGCTGGCAGCAAAGCCAGCTTCAATCACGTCTACCTTCAAACGCTCCAACTGCCTGGCAATGCGCAGCTTTTCATCGCGCGTCATGGAGGCGCCGGGCGACTGCTCGCCGTCGCGCAAGGTGGTGTCGAAAATAATTAATTTATCGGTCATGGCAAATTCCTTATGGGTGGCTTTGGCTGGTTCAGTTCGCTATGGTAGCGGCCGCAGCGCCCAGCACGAGCTGACTGCGCCGCAGGCCGGACAAGATGGCCTTGAGCGAGGCCGAAACAATATTGCTGTCCATGCCCACCCCAAACAACGTCTGCTCGTTGATGCGCAACTCGAGGTAAGCCACGGCCTGCGCACTGGCACCCGAGCCAATAGCATGTTCATGGTAGTCGAGCACCCGGACCACCTGGCCCGTGGTCGCCGTCAGCCCCGCTACGAAAGCATCAATAGGTCCGGTGCCCGTGCCCTGCAAGGCATGGATGATGCCGGCCAGTTCCACGTCGGCCTTGATGCTGTAGAGCTTGCCCGTTGGCTGCGTACGCTCCTCGATTACCAGATGCTCCGGTGCGGCCACGGTGTGAACACCATAAGTGTGCTGAAAAAGTCCGAGCAGATCCTGCCCCGTCAGTTCCTTGCCGCTGGCGTCCATCACCGTCTGCACCACCTGACTGAACTCGATTTGCAGCCGACGCGGCAATTCCAGGCCAAATTCGCTCTCGAGCAAGTAGGCAATACCGCCCTTGCCAGACTGGCTGTTGACACGAATCACAGCCTCATAGCTGCGACCGAGATCCTTGGGGTCAATCGGCAAATATGGCATATCCCAAATGTCGCCGTCCCTACGTGCAGCAAATGCTTTTTTGATGGCATCTTGATGGGAGCCGGAGAAAGAGGTGTAGACCAGATCACCCGCGTAGGGGTGGCGCGGATGGACCGGGATCTGGTTGCAATGCTCAACCGTGCGCCTGACTTCATCAATATCCGAAAAATCAAGGCCTGGCGAAACCCCCTGGGTGTAGAGGTTCAGCGCGATATTCACCAGGTCCACATTACCAGTGCGCTCACCATTTCCGAAGAGGCAGCCTTCAATGCGGTCGGCCCCCGCCATCAGCGCCAGTTCACCGGCCGCAGTTCCCGTACCGCGGTCATTGTGCGGATGAACAGAAATCACGATGGACTCGCGACGCGCCAGATGACGGTGCATCCACTCCATCATGTCTGCAAAAATATTTGGGGTGGAATGCTCCACCGTCGAAGGCAGATTGATGATGCATTTGTGTTGGGGCGTCGGCTGCCAGATATCGGTAACCGCGTCTACCACCCGCTTGGAAAAAGCCAACTCCGTGCCGGACCACATTTCTGGGGAATACTGAAAAGTCCAGCGGGTGCCCGGTTGCTCGGCCGCCAATTGCCGAAACAACTGGGCGTTGTCGGTGGCCAGCTGAACAATGGCATCCTCGTTCATCCCCAGCACCACGCGTCGCATGACCGGCGCAGTGGCGTTGTAGAGATGGACAATGGCCTTGTCGACCCCGCGCAAGGCCTCGAAAGTACGGCGAATCAGGGGCTCGCGAGCCTGGGTCAGAACCTGGACCGTCACGTCCTCAGGGATCAACTGCTCGTCAATCAGGCGGCGTAAAAAGTCAAATTCGGTTTGCGACGCAGAAGGAAAACCTACCTCGATTTCCTTAAAGCCGATTCTCACCAGCGTCTGAAACATCTTGAGTTTGCGTGGAATATCCATCGGCTCGATCAGTGCCTGGTTGCCGTCACGAAGATCAACGCTGCACCAGATCGGCGCCTGGGTGAGCACTGCGTCGGGCCAACTACGGTCTTTCAAATGGATGGGCTCAAAGGCCTTGTACTTGGAAGCAGGTAAGTTCAACATTTGCATCTCATCTAGGTGAAGTCAAAATCAAGTGGGCAATAAAAAACGGCCCGTTGCTGGTGCAAACGGGCCGTTGATGAGGAACGCGTGTGCGCTACCGTCTCCGCCCGCAGGAGGATAGAAGTAGCGACAGCGAAAACGTGTTCATAAGGTGAAATGTATCACAGGAATGACGCGACGCATCGGCAAGATCATCAGTGCAGCCCTCTTTCATCCGGCTCGTCGGTCGAAATCGAAATAAGGCTGGTCTGCTGGCCTTTGGCCTTGCGCCAAGCATACAAAAAATAGCCGGAAAAACCGTACACCATAAACACACCGAACATCACTGTCGGCGGATCTATCGTGATCACCGCAATGCCCAGCGCGATCGAGACAATGACGGCAAACGGAACGCTACGCTTGAAGCTGACATCCTTGAAGCTGTAAAAGGGCACGTTCGTGACCATGGTCAGCCCCGCGAACAGGGTCAGCGCGAACATGTACCAGCGAACGTCCTGTCCCTTGGTGCCCGCCTCGGACATCAGCCAGATGAAGCCAGCCACCAGAGCCGCCGCCGCCGGTGACGGCAAGCCTTGAAAGAAGCGCTTGTCAACGACCGCCGTGTTCACATTAAAGCGTGCCAGCCTCAGGGCGGCGCAGGCACAGTAGACAAAGGCGGCGATCCAGCCCCAGCGCCCCAGACTTGTCAGGGCCCAGACATAGGCAATGAGCGCCGGAGCGGCGCCAAATGAGACCATGTCCGACAGCGAGTCCATTTGCTCCCCAAATGCACTTTGGGTGTTGGTCATGCGGGCCACCCGACCATCCAGGCTATCGAGGACCATAGCGCAAAAAACACCGATGGCAGCTTGATCAAAGCGCCCATTCATGGCCATCACGATCGAGTAAAAACCACCGAAGAGTGCAGCCAGCGTAAAGAGATTGGGCAAAATATAAATGCCCTTGCGCCGTTTATGCGTGAGTACGCTGACTTTGGGAACAGTCGAGTCATCGTGATGATGCATAACGCCCCCCTCCAGCCAAAGTAATGCCGCCACCAAGCAGGTGGTCCTCAGGGCTGACAGGTCGCGTCAGGCGGCAAGTCATGTGAACGCTTTGCTTGAACATAGGGTGGAGGATACCAAACGGGGAGACTGCATGAACAAATGCCTCGTAACAAACAACATGAGCTAGCCATAACCGCCAAGGTCTGGCCGGGCGCAGAATAAAAAAAGCCGCGCAAAGGCTTGCGCGGCCGGAACTGCCATCGGCTTCAAAGGCCGAAATTAGTTACGGGTCTGATCGACCAGCTTGTTCTTGGCAATCCAGGGCATCATGGCGCGCAGCTGAGCACCCACGACTTCGATACTGTGATCGGCGGTGTTACGGCGGCGAGCCGTCATGCTTGGGTAGTTTGTCCGGCCTTCCAAGATGAACATCTTGGCATATTCGCCATTTTGAATCCGCTTGAGCGCGTTGCGCATGGCCACCCGCGATTGCTCGTTGATCACCTCTGGGCCGGTGACGTACTCGCCGTATTCGGCATTGTTGGAGATCGAGTAATTCATGTTGGCAATACCGCCTTCATAAATCAGGTCAACGATAAGCTTGAGCTCGTGCAAGCACTCGAAATAGGCCATCTCGGGGGCATAACCGGCTTCAACCAGAGTCTCGTAACCCATCTTGATCAGCTCGACTGCACCGCCGCACAGCACCGCTTGCTCACCGAACAGGTCCGTCTCGGTCTCTTCCTTGAAGTTGGTCTCGATGATGCCGGCCTTGCCGCCGCCGTTGGCCATGGCGTAAGACAGAGCCAAATTGCGGGCCTTGCCGCTCTTG
>CAIMVC010000043.1 GCA_903844825.1 uncultured Burkholderiales bacterium
ACCCTCAACGTCCTCGGCACCCCCCTGATGCCCTGCTCCTATGACCCGCTGACCGGCTACTTCCGGGACGGTTGCTGCGAAACCGATGAGAGCGACAGCGGCTCTCACCTGATCTGCGCCCGCATGACGCCAGAGTTTCTGGCGTTTTCCGTGGCGCAGGGCAATGACCTGGTGACGCCGCGACCGGAGTGGCGTTTTGCCGGCCTCAAGGCTGGCGACCGATGGTGCCTGTGCGCCATTCGCTGGCGCCAAGCCCTGCTGGCCGGTCTGGCTCCTCCTGTAATTTTGGAATGCACCCACCAGCGCGCCACTGAATTCGTGAGCCTGGAAGAGTTGCAGCGTCACGCTTTTGGCAGCGCTCGCCAGTAATGGCCTTCGCTGCGCCATCGCCTCGGTCGCAGGGATTCGCTGGGCCGTAGCGAGAGCAGCAACATGAGCGAGGAAAGGCACTCGCTCGACTGCTACAATGCGAGGCTTCGCGGAAAGGTGGATGAGCGGTTTAAGTCACACGCCTGGAAAGCGTGCGTGGGGTTATACCCACCGCGGGTTCGAATCCCGCCCTTTCCGCCAGAGTTACGTCAAGGTTGAATTTTTAGCCGTCCCGTACGGCCTTAAAAACACCTCTAAAAGCCCCTTGCACAGGGGCTTTTTTAATCCGTGCGCCCATCATGGTGTCCGGCTCCAACGGGCAGTTAGGCAGCGACGGGCCTCAACAGATGCGTCGACCCATCAAAAAATGCCAGGCCGGCCGCGTTTGCGGCAGCCGGCTCCACTTTAATAACTCACAGCTTGGCGCCAGAGAGTTGCACGATCTCTTTCCATTTGACGCGCTCGGCGGCGGCAAAGGCGGCGGTCTCTTGCGGCGTTGAGGGCACCGCTCTGGCACCGATCTTGAGAAAGCGCTCTTTGACCTCCGGCTGGCTCAAAATTTCTTGAATCGCTTTTGACAGCTGCGCCGTGATCGCTGCGGGCGTGCCGGGTGGCATGACAAAAGCGCCCCAGGACGTGATCACAAAATCGGGCAGGCCCACTTCCCCCATGGTCGGAATCTCGGGCAAGCTGTTCCAGCGATCCGAAGAGGTGACGGCCAGCGCTCTGGCTTTGCCAGCGCGAATTTGAGGCACCCAGCTCGCGACGTTATCAATCGCAAAGTCAACCGTTCCGGCAACGACTTCGATAGTGGCCGAACTCCTGAACGGCACATGAACGCCTTTGACTCCGGTACGCTTGGCAAACAGCTCGCCCGCCAGATGCGGCGTGGTGCCCACCCCCGACGAGCTGAAAGTCACCCCTTTGGGCTGGTCTTTGCCCCAGGCGATGAACTCCTTCATGTTCTTGGCGGGGTGCTCGGCAGACACCACGACGACGTTGAAGTTCTCCCAAATTCGGGAGACATAGGTGAAATCCTTGGCCGGGTCATAGCCCACGTTGGCATACAAGAACTGGTTGATCGACAAGGTGCCGATGGTCGCCGACGCAATGGCATAACCGTCGGGCGGCGAGTTCATGACGTTGATCATGCCGATGTTGCCGCCCGCGCCGGTCTTGTTTTCGACCGGAAAGCTCTGGCTGAAATAGGCCTGCAGCTTTTCGCCCACCACGCGGGTCAAGGTGTCCGATGCACCACCTGCGCCAAACAACACCACAATGCGCACCGGCTTGGCCGGCCAGGCGGCTTGGGCCATGACGCTCAGGCTACTCAGACCCCATGTGGCCGCGGCCCCTTTTAAGACTTCCCGACGCAACATACGTGCTCTCCTGTGTTGAAAACTGGCTGATTGTTAGTTCGCAGACAAGCAATCTTACTGGTAAGTATGTTTTTTGATCTAGTGAGTAACCCCGATCTTCATCCTAGGCCGAACAAGGTCGAGGCCGGGCGCGCCATCGGGTCTTTCATGGATTCCTGCAGCCTGGGGCCTCGCAATAAAAGGCTTTTTTCTGCGTCGTGAGGGCTGCGTGGCAATCCACGGACCCGAATTGATGCGTTGCCAAGGGCACCCAACTCATGCCAGTCGAACTAAGTGACGAGTCGCAGCAGTCGACCACGTCCAGCCTGCGCCTGACGGCTGCGCCAGAACGCGCAATTGACCACCCACGGCGAGTCCAAGAACGCATAGGGTATGTACCGGGTATCTTGGCTTGCGCACCAGCGGCCTTCGCACAATAATTTTCAATGTAAAAAATCAATACGCGTTAATCCGAAATAACGCAAAAAACATATGACGCGATTCAAAAGCAGATTTCTTCTGATCCCTACGCTCTGCTTATTTCTGGCTGGATGCGCAGGAATCGCTGTCAGCCCGCCCGCAAACGACCCCATAACGCTGCGCGTGAATGTTTTCCGCAGTGCGACCAATATTCCCCTCTACATGGCTGAAGAAAAGGGCGCGTTCGCAAAACGCAACCTCCGCCTTGAGTTGCAGTTCACCCCCAACTCCACTGAACAGCGCGCAGGTCTCGCCGCAGGCCGCAGCGACATTGCCCATACGGCGGCTGACAATGCCGTGGCCATGGTTGAGGTGGCAAAGGTCGACGCCGTGATTGTGGGTGGCGGCGATAGCGGTCTTTTAGAACTCTTCGTGCGCCCAGAGATCAAAACGCTTGCCGACGTGCGCGGCAAAGTGATGGTGGTTGACGCGCCCAACACAGCTTACGCACTGCTTGCACGCAAGATTCTCAGGAACGCCGGCCTTGTTGACGGACGCGACTACCGCCTCGCGCCCATCGGCGGCACAGAAAGCCGAGTCAACGCCTTCTCGCAAAGTCCCGACAACGTGGTGGGAATGCTGAACCCGCCGTGGACCTTTATTGCGGAGAGTCGAGGCGCGCGTAGCTTCGGTAAAGCCAAAGATCTTTATGGGCCCTATCAGGCCATCGCACCGATCGTGATGCGCTCCTGGGCGCAGGCGAACAGCGGGGCGCTTGAGCGCTACCTCGCCGCCTACATTGAGGGTTGCCGTATGACCTTCGACCCGGCCAATCGCGCCGAGGTGATTGCAGTGCTTCGTAAGCGACTCGACCTGACCGAGGATGTTGCCAGGCGCAGCTACGAGGGCTTGATACTGCCGGGCTATGGTCTTTCGCGCGACTGCCGGTTTGACATGGCGGGCTTTCGCAATGCGCTCGCCCTGCGGGCAGAAATTGAGGGGCAATGGGGCGGGGTGCCACCCGAGCCTGCCAAATATCTGGAGCTCGGATACTTTGAGCGTGCGATGGTGTTTGCGTCTCCCTGACAACACAGAACTGGGGCAAGTCGCTGGCGACGTCACCATGGTGCGTCGGCCTGTCATGCGTGCGTTTGGGGACAAAAGCGACAGACGCAAGCAAGCCGTAGCGCGCCTCGCCACTGTCCCACCACCGTCATAAGCCGCCGTCGCTGCCTCGCCTCTCCCTCTCCCTCTCCCTCTCCTTTTGCGCTCAGGCGCCATGGTGCCTGAGCAGACAGGGCGCGCGCAAGCCATCCTGCACAATGCGGGTCAATGATTTCGCAAGCAACACCCGCCTCACGCCACCGACTGGCGCTCACCCTCTTGTGGATCACGCCGGCCATGTGGTCCGTCAACTACATCGTGGCCCGGATGGCTCCGGGGGTGGTTGCGCCGCACATGCTCGCCCTTGGCCGCTGGGCTTTGGCCGGTCTGATTCTGAGCATGGTGACACGCAAGGAACTCTGGCGCGAACGGCACAGCACTTTGCAGGCGGCCTGGCAGTATCTGGTGTTGGGCGCGCTGGGCATGCTGGTTTGCGGGGCCTGGGTCTACCTGGGAGCGCAAACCACCACCGCTCTGAACATCTCACTGATTTATGCCGCCTCGCCAGTGCTGATTGCGCTGGGTGCTGTGCTGTGGCTGGATGAACGCTTTTCCTGGCGCCAGGGCCTGGGCGTGCTTGTCGCCATGACGGGGGTGTTCCATGTGGTGGTCAAGGGTCAGTGGCTGTCACTGGCTCAGGTCCAGTGGACGGCGGGAGATGGCTGGATTGTGCTGGCCATGATCTCTTGGGCAGGCTATGCCCTGCTGCAAAAAAAATGGACCAGCCCACTCAGCGGCGCCGCGCGTCTGGCGGCCATTTGCCTGGGCGGGGTGGTCGTCCTTTTGCCTTTTGCCGTTTGGGAATCGCTTCAAAGCAACACCCCGCCCTGGAGCGCGCAGGCCACCGGTCTGGTGGTTGCCGCCGGCCTGGTGCCGGGCATAGGCGCCTATTGGGCTTACGGGTTTTGCCAGCGCGTGCTGGGAGCCAGCCGGGTCGCCACCAGTTTGTACCTGTGCCCTTTGTACGGCGGCCTGGCCGCCTGGGTGGTGTTGGGCGAAGGCATGGGCTGGCACCATGTCATGGGTGCCAGCCTGATCCTGCCGGGGATTTACCTGGCAACGCGCAAAGCCACTGCATGAAACGTGTAACGGATCAGGCGGTGGCGCGTTGCGCGCATAGTTCCCCGGACGGTCGGCTTACTCCGGCAAAACGCCAAGTTCCCGAGTGATCTGCGACCAGCGCTGGTGCTCGTCCTTGAGGAAGGCTGCGACCTGATCGAGGCTCATGCCTGACTCCGCGACCGGGCCTGCCGAAAGTATTTTTGCGGCGACCTCCTTGTCGGCAGTGACCGCGTTGAACTCCTGGTTCATGCGCTCGATCACGGGCCGCGGCGTGGCCGCCGGCGCCACCAGCGCAAACCAGCCACTCAGGTCAAAGCCCGAATAGGTTTCTGCCACCGCCGGGACCTGGTCCCAGCCAGCGACCCGCTTGGCTGTGGTCACGGCCAGCATTCTCAAGCGCCCCTGGCGCACCAGTTGCGCGGTCGACGCGATATCTGCCACAACCGCGTCCACATGGCCACCAATGGCGTCTTGTACCGCCACGCTCACCGAAGCGTAAGGCGTGAGGTTGAACTCAGCCTTGGCTCGGGCATTGAGAAAGCGCGCAATCATCCCGCTGAAAGTACGTGGCCCTTCGTTACCCAGCGACACCTTTCCCGGCGTCGAGCGGGCGCGAGCGAGCAAGTCCTGGAGCGACTGCACGGGGGAGTCGGCGCGTACCAGCACGGCAAACGGGCTCTTGCCAACAAAGGCCACCGGAACAAAGTCCTTTTGCGGGTCGTAGGGCAAGGTTTTGAACAGGTAGCTGTTCGTGACCAGCGCGGCCGTGGTTGCAAAGTAGAAGGTGTAACCATCGGCCGCCGAGCGCGCAGCCGCCTGCGCACCGATGACGTTTTGGCCGCCCGGCTTGTTGTCCATGACAAGTGGCTGGCCCAGACCTTTGGCCAGACGCTCACCGATGATTCGCGCCACGTTGTCCGGACCCGAGCCGGCCGGTTGTGACAACACGAAACGAACCGGCTTGTCAGGCCAGGCGGCAGCCGCGCCCTGCGCCCAGGCCGAAGGACCGGTCCACGCGGGCAGCACCGTCAGCGCGAGCGCGCCGCGCAGCAGCGTGCGCCGCGGCAGCGAGCCCTGGCCCAGGTCCTGGCCTTGGACCTGGAGAAATTTTTTTGTGGTGGGGTTCATGCTTGTCTCCTTGTTGATTGAGTCGGGCCGGTCGGCATTGCCAGCGATTGCGTTTGCGTTGACCTATCAGCGTTCACGGCCGATGAAAGCGCTCATTTGAGCCAGTTGCGCATCGAGTTCATCGACCGAGCCGCTGACGCCAAACACATAGTGATCCGGGCGAACCAGCGCTGCCGCTGCCTGGTGCCGAGCCATCCAGCTGGCGACCACGCCATCGGCCTCGGTCCAATCGGGCTGGGCCAGATCAATGAGCGTGAGCCCTGCCCTGCCGGCAACTGCGTTGGCATGCGCACGCAGCGCATCGACGACGCCTCCGGCCAGCACCAGACGCCAGCCGCAACCGGCGAGGCGGTCGAGCCGTTGCTTGCCGGTCGGCCGCAGGATCCAGGGTTGGGGAAACAAGGTGCCATGCGCCGGGTGGGTCGGCGTTGCCAGGCAGGCCGAGGCATCCTCACTGTTGCCAATGGGCGGCTGCACATCCTGCCTTGGCGTGGCTTGTACCTGCCCGCCAGCCTGGCTGAGCAGTTGCTGGTCGCGCGCCCGGGCGGCGGCCAGGTCGCGCTCACCGATCAACTGGCCAATGTGCTTGATGCGGCGTGTCAGTTCGGTCACATGCGTCTTGCGTTCGGGGGTGTAGGTGTCGAGCAAACTGTCGCTCGCCTGCTCGCGCAGCACAGCGTGAAGCTTCCAGCACAAATTGGCCACGTCGCGCAGGCCCTGGCACATGCCCTGCCCCAAAAACGGCGGCTGCTGGTGGGCGGCATCGCCCGCTAAAAACACCCTGCCCGAGCGCCAGCGCTGCGCCACCAGCGCATGAAACCGATAGCTGGCCTGGCGCCAAAGCGTGGCGTCGGCGGGCGAAATCCAGCGCGCCAGCAAGGCCCAGGTGCCCTCCGGGGTGGCCAGATGCTGGGGGTCTTCGCCTTCATTGATTGAAATCTCCCAGCGCCTGTGCCGGCCTGGCCCGATCAGATAGGAGCACGGCCGCTCGGGCTCGCAGTACTGCACGCTCACCTGCGGCAACTTGGCCAGGCCCTGATCATTGACCAGCACGTCCACCACCAGCCAGGGCTCGTCGAAACCGAGGTCCTGCAGGGGCAGGTTCAGCAAACTCCGTACGGTGCTGGAGGCGCCATCGCAAGCGATCACGTAGCGCGCATGGACTTCGGACTGAATGCCATCATCAGCGCGAAGACTCAGGGTGGCGCGTTCGTCGGACTGCGTCAGCGCGGTCAAGGTCTGACCCAGGGCCAGCGTCACGCTGCCCAGAGTGGCCACATGCGCCCTGAGCACGCGCTCCACGGGCGGCTGCGAAAAAACCACCGAGGGATGGTGGGCCAGGGGGTAAGGCGGCTTGACGGTCGACATGCACTTGATCAGCTCGCCACCGACGCCAAAATAGTGGGAGTCGGTAAACGGCTCCATGTAGGGCGCCACCGCCTCGTCCACCCCGAGCTCCTGAAAAAGCCGCAAGATTTCGTGGTCCAGGGCGATGGCGCGAGGCTTGTCATAGACCGCGTGGAGCCGGTCGCAGACGAAGGTGGAAATCCCGCGGCGGCCCAGCAAGCCAGCGGCCACAACGCCGGCCGGGCCAAAGCCCACGATCGCCACTTCGTAGATCGGCTGCACCATCAGGCGGCCTCGTCCTCGATGAGGTTGCTGAGCACGCCAATCTGATCGATCTCGATCTCGATGGTGTCGCCATGCTTCATCCACACGGGCGGCGTGCGGGCCTGACCGACACCGGCCGGCGTGCCCATGATGATCACGTCGCCGGGCTCGAGCGTCATGCACTCGGTGACGAGCATGATGGTCTCGGCCACACCCCAGATCATGTCGCGCGTATTGGCGTCCTGCATGATCTGACCGTTCAGCCGCGACTGAATGCGCAGCTCGCTCGCCCCTGCTGGCAGCTCATCGGCAGTGACCAGGACCGGGCCAAAGCCGCCGGTGCGGTCGAAGTTCTTGCCAATGCTCCACTGCGGCGTTTTCTTTTGATAGTCGCGCACTGACATGTCGTTAAAGCAGCTGTAGCCAAAGACCGCGTCCAGCGCGTTGTCCAGGCTGGCGTGCTTGGTGCGCTGACCAATCACCACGGCCAGCTCAGCCTCGTAGTCAAAGCGGCTGGAGACTTTGGGACGCAGCGCCTTGGCGCCGGGCGCCAGCAAAGACGATGCCGTGCGCATAAAAAACCAGGGGTACTCGGGCTTGTCGCGCCCGCCCTCTTTGGCGTGGTCAAAGTAGTTCAGGCCCAGGCAGATAATCTTGCCGGGCTCGGGCAGCAAGGGCGAGAGTTCAAGGCCGGCCAAGGGCAGCCGCGGTGCCGAGGAGGCCGCCGCCGCGCGGGCCGCAGCCATCAGGTCAACGCCCGAGCGCAGGTTGGCACGCAGGTCACTGCTGAGTTGGGGCTGAGCTTGTTGCAGGTCGATCACCTCGGCACCAAGCACCAGGCCCAGACGGTCTTGCCCGAGGTGGCGAAAAGTGGTCAAACGCATGGGGCATCCTTTAAGAATAAAAAATTAGAAAATGCTCTGGCCGCGCCGGCAGGCCCGCAGCCCTACAGTCAGCGCACCGGCAGCCACCAGCCCATCAGCCGGCCGGGTCTGCGTCAACAAAGCGCACCGTGCGCTGCGCCTCCTTGAGCCGCCCGCTTGGGGGCTGCGAAATTCCCCACCGGTCCACGCGCCCTGGCGGCCAAGTCCAGTCGCCGGGTTGACCGGTGACGTAGCTATCGTCGATCTGCTCGACATCGGCGGTGTACTCGACCACCACATCGAAAGGGCCGACGAAGTAGTTAAAGACGTTGTTGCCAGGGCCATGCCGGCCCGGTCCCCATTCAATGCCGTAACCGGCATCGCGCATGCGGCCACCGCCGCGCATGACGGCGTCAATATCGGACATCACGAAGGCGATGTGGTTCAGCGCGTCGTTGTCGGTGATGCCCACGGCGATGCTGTGGTGGTCGCTGTTGCAGCGCATGAAGGCCATGATGCGAGTTTTGTCGGACAGCGAGAAGTCCAGCGCGGAGGCCAGAAAAGCCTGCGTCGCCTCAACGTCATGGCTATTGAGCACCGCATGCGCCAGGCGAATCGGTGCGTCGGGGCGCGGCGTGGTGTCGGTATGCTGCGCATCCCCGAAAACAAGTTGAAAAATCCGCCCGTGCGGATCAGCAACAGTCACAGCCGTTCCGCCCCCAGGCTCCTGCAACGGCCCGGGCGCACTCAAGACACGGCCACCCGCGGCCACCGCAGCGACCGCCACCAGGTCGAGCGCCTGGCGGCTGCGCGCGCGCAGAGTGACATGACGAATTTGCGCTGCGCCAGCGCGCTGATGCAAGGCCAGCACGTGGTGATCGGCACCAGTGGCGCGCAGGTACAGCGCCTGATCCTGGCGGGCGACCACACTTAAGCCCCAGATGCGCGTAAAAAAGTCCTCCGCCAGCACCAGGTCTGGCACATTCAGCGCCACACTGCGCAGCGCGCTGACAAGGCTGGAGGCGTGACTCATGCTCGGCTCCGGGTCACAGGCAGGTTGATGAAGGCGGTACTCATCCCGCGACCAGGCCCGCGGCCTCCACACCCGCGATACAAATCGCTTCGTCTTCATCCCCGGTCCCGCCGCTGGCGCCGACGGCGCCCAGGATTTCACCGGCCGCGTTCTTGATCAGCACGGCACCGGTTTGAGGCAGAAATTTGCCGCCCGCTGTGGCCGCGAGTGTGGTGAAAAAATTCGGGTTGTCTTTAGCGCGTCCGGCCAGCACCCGGCTCGACGCGCCCATGCCAACAGCCGCCCAGGCCTTGCCGGTGGCAATGTCGAGGCGAAACATGCTGGCGCCGTCCTCGCGCTGAGCCGACTTCTGGTGCCCCGCGTCGTCGATCACGACCACCCCCATCGGTTTGTAGCCGGCCTTGGCCGAATGGATCAGCGCCGCAGCGATGATGGTGTTGGCTTGTTGCAGGCTCAGGCCCATGAGGTGGTCTCCAATTAAGTTGTGTACAACGCTAGCAGCGCTCGCCGCTGAGCGGGCCCCGTCCGAGCGTTCGGCCCGACGCTTCGGCACGCAGTTTAGAGGCCATCACTTCGTTTATCCAGTCGATTCCATGGATAAATACAATCCATCCGATGGATATCAAGAACATGGATCTGAACCTGCTGGTGGTCTTTGCCGCAATGGTGGAGCAGCGCAGCGTGACCCGGGCCGCCGACACGCTGGGCCTGAGCCAGCCCGCCATGAGCGCAGCTGTGGCGCGCCTGCGCAAGCTCTTTGACGACCCGCTCTTTGTACGCTCCGGCTGGGAGATGCAACCCACGCCCCGCGCCCTCGAACTGGCCGGGCCGGTGGGGCAAGTCGTCGAGACCATACGCACCGACATCTTGCAGCGTCTGAGCTTTGAGGCCGCAACCGCCAAACGCCGTTTCACGCTGGTCATGCCCGATATTGGCGAGGTCAATTTTTTGCCGCGCATTTTGAGCCATCTGGCCGTGCATGCGCCGCATATCGACCTGCGCACCCTGGCGATGCCTCGCCACGCCGCTGCGTCGGTGCTCGAGTCCGGTGCGGCCGAGCTGGCGCTGGGCTACTTTCCCGACCTCAGAAAGCCCGGCTTCTACCAGCAAAAGCTGATCGACAACAAGCATGTGTGCATCGTGCGCAGCGCTCACCCGATTGCCGGGCCGCGCATCACGCAGGCGCAGTTTCTCGCGGCGTCCCATGCCGTGGTCAAGCCAGACGGGCGGGAGCACGTCTTTGAACAATTCCTGCAGGAAAAGGGCTTGCAGCGGCGCGTGGTGGTGGAGCTGTCTCACTTCATGAGCCTGCTGCCCATTGTTGAGAGTTCGGATCTGGTGGCCACGGTGCCGCAGGATCTGGCCGAATTTTTTGTCACGCACGGTCAGGTCCGGATGCTGCGCACACCCATCCGGCCACCCAAGATTGATGTTTTTTTGTTTTGGCATCAACGCTTTCAAAAGGACCCGGCGCATGTCTGGTTACGATCGGCCATCCATGGGGTTTTCACCAAGACAGCCAAAAGCGTCAATAGCGTCAAGAGCCTCACTAGCGCCTAGGGCGCAGGCGCTCATGGGTCTGAACGGCAGCACACGGCGCGTCGGTCCCACCACCCGCCAATCAAAGGAGCCGAGATGAATATTGCCTTTTTAGGCGCTGCCCGCGAGGTCACCGGCTCGTGCTATCTGGTCCAGACCACGCAATGCCGGTTTTTAATTGATTGCGGCATGACTCAAGGCTCACGCGAGTCCACCGAGCGCAACCGAAAGCCTTTTGGCTTTGACCCGCGCAGCATCGACTTTGTCCTGCTCACTCACGCCCACATCGACCACAGCGGTCTGCTGCCCAAACTCAGCCGCGAGGGCTACACCGGCCCCGTCTACACCACCGCCGCCAGCGCTGACCTGCTCGGCGTGATGCTGCCGGACGCTGGCCATATCCAGGAGATGGACGCCGAGCGCGCGCTGCGCAGACACCGGCCCAACCCGCAACCGCCCATCTACACCGTGCAGGACGCGCGCGAATGCCTGCCGCAATTGCAGGCCGTGCGCTATGACCACCCCTTTTCGCCGCACCCGTCGGTGACATGCTGCTTTCGCGACGCGGGCCACATTCTGGGTTCGGCCATCCTCGAGATAGAGCTCACCGAAGGCGGCCAGACCCGCAAGCTGGTGGCCTCGGGCGACCTGGGCCAGCCGGGCCGCCCCATTCTGAAGGATCCAACGCGCATCTTGCGGGCCGACGTGTTGCTGATGGAATCCACCTACGGCGACCGCAACCACAAAGATTTGCCCAACACCCTCGACGAGCTGGTCAGCGTGGTTCAGGACACGCTGCTCAGGCGCAAGGGCAATGTCATCGTGCCGGCCTTTGCCGTCGGCCGCACCCAGGAGCTGATTTATCACCTGTTTCAGCTGACACGGCAAGGGCGGCTGCACGACCTGGACATCTTTATCGACTCGCCCATGGCCGTGGCGGTGACCAAAATCACCCAGAAGCATTTTGAGCTGTTCGACGCCGAGGCGCGGCAGGTCACCGACTGGCGCGCCAGCAGTCCGAACCTGCCGCGCCTGCATTTTGTGGCCGACGTGACCGAGTCCATGGCCCTGAACCAGCGGCAGTCGGGCGCCATCATCATTTCAGCCAGCGGCATGTGCGACGCCGGACGCATCAAGCATCACCTCTTGCACAACCTCGGGCGCAGCCAATGCAGCGTCCTGATCACCGGCTACCAGGCCGGCGGCACGCTGGGTCGGCGCTTGGTCGATGGCGAGAAGCTGGTGCGGATATTTGGCGAGGACGTGGCCGTTCGCGCCTCCATTCACACCCTGGGCGGCTTTTCCGCCCATGCGGATCAGCACGCCTTGCTGGGCTGGGCCGCAGGCTTTGAGCAAGCGCCGGGCCGAACCTTTATCGTCCACGGTGAAGTCAAGGCCGCCAACGACCTGGCACAAGCCCTGCGCAGCCAGTTGCACTGGCGGGTCGACGTCCCTGAAATCGGTCAACGCTACGAACTCTGAAACGCGGTGTCATGGCCAGCCCCAGCGTCGCCGGTAGATGCCTTTCATGGCCTGTGTCAGTGCCATGTAGCCCAGCAGGATCAGCGGCAGAAACAAGAAGTACTGCGCGGGCAAGTGCTGCAGGCCAAAATAGGGCGCCAGTGGCCCCATCGGCAAAAATATGCCCAGCGCCATCACGGCCACTGTCATCACCACCAGTGGCGCAGCCGCCCGGCTCTGGATGAAAGGCAAACGGGGCGTGCGCACCATGTGCACCACCAGGGTCTGCGTCAGCAAACCCACCACAAACCAGCCCGACTGGAACAAGCCCTGCTGCTGCGGGGTATCGGCTTTGAAGACAAACCACATCATGGCGAAGGTCGTCAGGTCAAAGACCGAGCTGATCGGCCCGAAAAAAAGCATGAAATGTCCAATATCGCCCGCCTGCCAGCGCAGCGGCTGGCGTAGCAAATCCTCGTCGACGTGATCAAAGGCAATCGCTGTCTGCGACACGTCGTAGACCAGGTTTTGCAGCAGCAACTGCACCGGCAACATCGGTAAAAATGGCAGGAACAAGGAGGCAACGAGCATCGACAGCACGTTGCCGAAGTTGGAGCTGGTGGTCATCAGGAGGTACTTGAGCATGTTGGCAAATGTCCGCCGCCCCTCGCGCACGCCCTCTTGCAGGACCATCAGACTTTTCTCCAGAAGAATGATGTCGGCCGCCTCCCTGGCAATGTCGACCGCGGTGTCCACCGATATGCCGATGTCGGCCATGCGCAGTGCCGGTGCATCATTGATGCCATCGCCCATGAAACCCACCACATGGCCATTGGCTTTGAGCAAACGCACGATGCGCTCTTTGTCCAGTGGCGTCAGCCGGGCGAACACATTGGCTTTCTCCAGCACCGGCGCCAGTTCGGCGTCACTCAGGCGCGCCACCTCGGCGCCTGTCAGCAGGCCATGCTCGGGCAGACCCACTTCACGGCAAATCTTGGCGGTGACGCGGTCGTTGTCGCCGCTGAGCACCTTGACCTGCACCCCCAGCTCTTGCAGAGCCTTGAGCGCAGGCGTGGTCGAGTCCTTGGGCGGATCAAGAAAGGCCACATAGCCGCTGAGCACGAGATCCCGCTCGTCGGCCACGCTGTACACGCTTTGCGTGGGTGGCAGCACCTTGGATGCCACCGCCACCACCCGCAAACCGGCGTCGTTGTAGCTGCTGGTCAGGCTGCGGATGCGTGTCAGCCGCTCGGGCGTGAGCGGCTCATCGCCCTGCCCCTCCCGGACCCGGTTGCAGACCGTCAAAATCTCGTCAAGCGCACCCTTGGTGATCAGCAGATGGCGCTGGTCACGCTCGGCCACCACCACCGACATGCGACGGCGATTGAAGTCGAACGGAATTTCGTCGACCTTGCTGTAGGCCGTGGCCAGTTCCAGCACGCTGTGCATTTCCACGTGCTGCAAGACTGCTACGTCCAGCAGGTTCTGCAGACCGGTCTGGTAGTAACTGTTGAGGTAGGCCAGCGCCAGCACCTGGTCGCTCTCCTGGCCCCAGGCGTCCACATGCCGGTACAAAAAGATCTTGTCCTGGGTGAGGGTTCCGGTCTTGTCGGTACACAAAACATCCATGGCGCCAAAGGTCTGAATGGCGTCAAGCCGTTTGACAATCACCTTCTTGCGCGACAAAAAAACTGCGCCCCGGCCCAGCGTCGACGTCACGATCATGGGCAGCATCTCCGGGGCCAGCCCGACTGCAATCGACACGGCAAAGAGCATCGAGGCCATCCAGTCACCCTTGGTCAGTCCATTGATCAACAACAGCACCGGCACCATGATCAGCATCATGCGAATGAGCAACCAGCTGACTTGATTCAGACCCAGCGTCAACGCAGAAGCCGGGCCCTCGGCCTGCGCCAAGCGCCCTGCCAGCGCACCAAAGTAGGTGCGCCTGCCGGTATTCACCACCAGGGCAAAGGCCGAGCCGGACAACACGTGGGTGCCCATGAAAAGCAGGTTGTCCAAGGCCAGCGGATTGACAAGGTCGGCCGGACGCGGATGGGCAAACTTTTCGACCGGTGCCGACTCGCCCGTCATGGCCGACTGCGAAACAAACAAGTCCCTGGCACCCAGCACCCGGCAGTCAGCCGGGATCATGTCGCCGGCTGACAACTTGACCACATCGCCCGGCACCAACTGGGCCAGGGGAATGTCCACCAGGTCAGCCGGCTGGACTGGCGCCACCGTCGGGTCCGGGCGGTCCTGATTCTGTCCCTGCACCGACGCGGCCCGCACAGGCGGGCGGCAGACCCTGGCGGTGGTGCTGACCATGGCCTTGAGCGCATCGGCCGAGTGTGCGGCGCGCGCCTCTTGCCAATAACGCAGCGAGGTCGCCAGCACGACCATGGAGCCAATCATGGCGGCGGCCTTGAGGTCCTGGGTCAACCAGGACACCAGCGCCAGCGCGCTGAGCAACAGGTTGAACGGGTTGCTGTAACTGTGCCAGAGGTGCGCCCACCAGCGCATGGGCCGGTCACGCTCGACCTCATTGGACCCGACCCGGCGCCGGATGGCTGCGGCCTGCGCTGGCGTCAAGCCACTGGCCCGGCTGCCCAGTTGCGCCAGCGCCGCTTCGGGGCTGCCAGCCGACGCCGCCAGCAGCGCCGCCCCCACCGACTCGGGCAGGTCGCGGCTGACGCCGCTTTGCACAACACCCTGAAGAACCGGGTGCCGATGAAAATGCCGATGGAAATGCCGCGGCAGGTAACGAGTGCGGAACACGCTGGCAAGAAGGCGCGCGACAAGGCTCCTGAGCCTCTCGATGTGCCAGCTTTGGGTTTCTTTGGTTTTTTGCACTTTTGAATTGACCGCGCCCGAACAAGCAGCCTGATCGAAGGAACCCGGTCGTTGAAGGTCGCGCCTGCCAGGTGCTTTGTCAAGCGCGGCAGCCATCGAAAATTGCCCACAGCGCGGCGCCAGGCACCTTGCAAGCCGGGCCATGGCAGCCTGGCCGGGGCATTGGACGCCTGGGCGACGCGACCACACAATTTAACGGCCCTCCCCGGGTTTCCTCGGGGTCTTTTGCACTTGTCAACGAAGGTCAGCTGGTTTACCTTCGGCATCAAGTTAGTTCAATAGAGAAAGCGATACGAGCCGTACCCCTTCGGTTGGCTTGGAGCCAGGAGACACACTTGAGTCATTCGACCGCACCCGACGACGCCCGCCCGCCGGCAAACCCCGCATCGCCCAGCCAGACCACACCTGGCTCGTCGGCATCGCCAGCCTCCGACTTGTGTGGCGTCTGGCAGCTGGTGCGCTGGGAAATAGCCTACAGCGACGACCGACCGCCAAGCCACCCTTTCGGGCCTGACGCGACCGGTTTGATTCAGTACACCACTGACGGCGGTATGTCCGCCTGCATCGCGCGGGCGGCCCGCCCACCCCTGTCCAGCGACAGCGTGCGGCATGCGCCCGAGGCAGAGCGGCTGTCCGCCTTCGAAAGCTATTTTCAATACGCAGGCAGCTACTTCGTGCGCGAGCACGAGGGGCGCTGGCAAGTAGTGCACCAGGTCAGCCACGCGCTGAACCCCAACTTCGTGGGCACCGACCAGGTTCGAAACATGGACTTCGACCGGCTAGGGGGCCTGACGCTGTCGGCCTCTGACGCCTTGCCCGGTGCCGCTGGCGTGGTCCGCCATCACCGCCTGATCTGGCAGAAAAAGACTGCGCCATGAGCCTCTTTAAAAAGCATGAGGCCTTGCTCGACCGAGCGCGCACGGCCTGCCGCGAGCGCCACTGCTGGAGCCCGTTCCCGGACATGCCCGGCAAGTACCCCAATGCCGAAGCCGCACAGGCCGCCGGGCTGCGCGCCTTTGAATCGCACCTGCCCGCGGCCGGTCAGCGCAGCCGTTTTGCCCTGGAGCAACCTGGCACTGTGGGCGTGCTGGGGGAGGAAATATCGCCCTACACCCAGCAAGCACTGAACATCGACTACCCGCAGGCCGACGTCGATGTGCTGTTCGAGGCGGCCAGCGTCGCCATGTCAGGCTGGGCGCAGGCCAGCATCGACACCCGTCTGGGCGTGCTCATGGAAGTGCTTGACGCGATCTACCGTGAGCATCTTTTTGAAGTCGCCCACGCCGTCATGCACACTGCCGGGCAAAGCTACAACATGGCCTATGCCGGTTCGGGCGTGAATGCGCTGGACCGCGGCATCGAGGCGTTGGTCTATGCCGAGCAGGCCATGCGCAGCGTCACGACCCAGGCCCACTGGCAGCGCCCCTTTGGCAAGGAGCTGATCTCGCTGGACAAGACCTATCGCCTGGTGCCACGCGGCACCGCCGTGTGCTTTACCTGCGCAAGTTTTCCGACCTGGAACGCCTGGCCCTCGATGATGGCCAGCCTGGCCACCGGCAACGCTGTCATCGTCAAGCCGCATCCGGCCACGGTGCTGCCCATGGCCATCAGCGTGCGGGTGTTCAGGCAGGTCCTGCAAGCCGCGGGCTTCGACCCCAACCTGGTCACACTGGCGCTGGACAGCAGCGCCGAGCCCATCGGCAAGCTGCTGGTGACGCACCCGCGCACCGCCATCGTCGACTTCACGGGCAGTGTGCAGTTTGGTCAATGGGTCGAGCGCAACGCCTACCCGGCGCTGTGTTTTACCGAAACCGCCGGCTGCAATACCGTGGTGCTGGAATCTTCCGATGACCTGGACGCCGCCCTGCGCAGCCTGGCCACCACCTTGTGCATGTTCAGCGCCCAGATGTGCACCAGCCCGCAAAATATTTACGTGCCCCGCCAGGGCGTGCGCACGCCGGCCGGGCTGGTGTCATTTGACGAGGTCGCCAGGCGCCTGGCGAATGCAGTCGAGGCCCTGACGGCCGACCCCAAGAAGGCGGCCATGATCTTGGCGACCATTCAGTCCGCGCAGACCCTGGCGCTGCTGGACCGCCTGAGCGCTGACGGGCAAGCCCGCGGCGCCGTGTTGCTGGCGCCCAAAAGCTACCCGCACCCCGAGTTCCCGCAGGCCCGCACCAGCACCCCTTTGATGCTCAAACTGAGCACGGCAGAGCGCGCCTGGTACGCCGGTGAAAAATTCGGCCCGATCAGTTTTGTGATTGCCTGTGACAGCGCGGACGACGCGCTGGCACAGGCCAGCGCCGACGTCAGGGAGTTTGGCGGTCTGACGGCTTTTTTGTATTCGGACGACGAAGACTTTATTGCCCGGGCCGAAACGGCTTACGCTCGCGCCGGCGCACAGTTGACGATCAACCTCACCGGGCCGATGCCATTGAATTTTGCAGCCGCCTACAGCGACTACCACGTCACCGGGCTCAACGGCGCCGGCAACGCCAGCCTGACCAACCTGGCTTTTGTGGCCAGTCGGTTTTGCATCACGCAGTCGCGCCGGCCGCGCCCAGTGGGCTGATCCCGGAGCGCATGGGCCTTGCTTGAATCTCTTTGACCTTCACTTGACCAACTCAGGAGTACGCCATGGGCATCAACGAAATCAAGGTATTGACGGGCGGCTTTGCCCCCGTGCAGCACGAAATGACCATCGACCTGACCGACGTCGAGGGCGAAATTCCAAAGGACCTGACCGGCATGTACGTGCGCAACGGCCCGAACCGCCGCTTTGAAGCCGGTGGCCGCTACCACTGGTTTGACGGTGATGGCATGCTGCACGCCGTGCGCTTCGAGGGCGGTCGCGCCCAATATCAAAACCGATGGGTCATGACCGCCGGTCTGCAAGAAGAGCTGGCCGCCGGCCAGGCCCTGTGGCAAGGCATCAAGGATCCCCCACGCAAGGACCGGCCCGATGCGCCCCTGAAAAACACCTCCAACACCGACGTGAAGTTCTACGCCGGACACCTGGTGTCCATGTGGTACCTCGGCGGCGCGGTGTACCAGGTGCGTCCTGGCGATTTGTCGACCGTCGGAAAGCTCGAGTTTGACCCGCGCATGCAAGGCCTGCCCGTGTCGGCGCACTCCAAGGTCGATGAGCGCACTGGCGAGTTCTTGTTCTTCGCCTATGGCAAGCAGAGCCCTTACATGCACTACGGCGTGATGGACAAGGCCGGCGCACTCAAGACCTTCATGCCCGTGCAACTGCCGGGCCCGCGGCTGCCCCACGACATGGCGATCACGCCCAACTACAGCATCGTGCACGACTTGCCGCTGTTTTATGACATGGACGCTTTTGCCGCCGGCCGCCACAAGCTCAAGTTCTATCACGAGACACCCTCGCGCTTTGGCGTGATTCCCCGTCACGGCACGCCCGAGCAGATCCGCTGGTTCGAAGCCAGCCCGACCTACATGTACCACGTCTCCAACGCCTGGGAAGAAGACGACGGCCAGGGCGGTACCGAGATCGTCATGACCGGCACCCCCTTCAGGCTGCCACGCGACTGGCGCGGCCAGGTCGATGTCGAGCGTTTCCCCAAGATGCTGGCCAACCTCGAAAATGACTTCATGTTCTACGAGTGGCGCTTTAACTTGCGCACCGGACAGACCCGAGAGCGGGTGATCGACGACATCATCAACCAAGAGTTTCCGGTCATCAACTCGTGGCAACAGGGCTACAAGACCCGCTATTCGTGGAACCTCCTGATGGGCCGCAGCGAACGTCCGGAAGAGCCCCGCTTTTGCGGCTTCGCCCGCTACGACCTGCAGCGCAACAGCTGCACGACCTACCATGAAGGCGTCGACAAATGGTTCAGCGAAGCCCCATTCGCGCCGCGTGACAACTGGCAGGAAGAAGACGACGGCTACCTGGTCGGCTTCATGTGGGACGACCAGCAAAAAGCCTCGTTCGTCACCATCTTCGACGCCAAGGACATCAGCCGGGGGCCGGTGGCACGCATCCGCATGCCCCAGCGCGTGCCCAACGGCTTTCATGCCACCTGGGTCAGCGGCGAGCGTCTGGCGCGCGGCTACTAAAGTAGGACGCAAGCCAGGCATGGCCCTCTTGACCCACGCATCCAGGCAAAACACAAGCCGTGGCTGCAGCACCCTGACAGGCCTCGGTTCTGACCAGCGCTCGGGTGGCAAGGCATGACCGACGGCGCCGTCCCCGTGCCGAGCTGGCTGCTGCCCTGGCTGGCCGTCTGGCTGGGCCTGGCCGTGGTCTGGCTGGCAGCCTTGCCACGCCAGACAAGCCGTACCATCGACCGCGCCTACCCACTGCTGCCGCTGCTGGTGGGCGGCGCCTGCCTGGCCTTTGGCCCGGCCTGGCCGCCCACCTGGCTGGCGCTGGTCTTGAACTGGCTGCAGCTGGGCTGGTGGTTGTGGCTGATGCTCACGGCGACCTGGCTCGTGAGCCTGCTCAAGCGCGACAGCAGCATCATGGACATCGCTTACGGCTTTTTGATGCTGGGCGCGCCCTGGTGGTTGTGGCACCAGCTCGGGCAAGATGCCTCGGCCCGCAGCTGGCTGGTGCTGGCGCTCGCCACGCTCGGCTTTGGCCGCTACGGCCTGTACATCTGCTGGCGTAATTTGCCGCATGGGGAAGACCCGCGCTATGCGCGCTGGCGCGCCCGCTTCGGCGGCCGCTGGGCCTGGTGGAGTTACTTTCAGGTTTTTTTATTGCAGGGTGTGGTGCTCTGGCTCTGGGCTGTGCCGATGGTGCTGACGCTGCTGGCGCCGGGTGCGTTGGGCGGCTTGCACATCGCCGCCACGGCGGTCTGGCTGGTCGGCCTGGTCTTTGAAGCCGGTGGCGACTGGCAGCTCACGCGCTTTAAAAAGCAGCGCCATAGCCGCGACCAGTTGCTCGAGACCGGCCTGTGGGCCTGGAGCCGGCACCCGAATTACTTTGGCCAGACCTGCATGTGGTGGGGCTATGGCCTGCTGGCCCTGGCCCATCCGCTGGGCTGGCTGGCCCTGGCACCTATGGCCTATGTCACCTGGTTCATGAACCGTGGTTCGGCCACTTCCCTGATGGAGCGCCACATGCTGAAAACCAAACCGGGCTACGCCGACTACTGCGCCCGCGTGCCGGCCTTCTTTCCCAAGCCACCCGCACTGCAGCGCAAGGCAGACAAGTCATGAGCCAGGCCCTCATCATTGACGCGATTCGAAGCCCACGCGGCCGGGGCAGCGACAAAGGCAGCCTGCGCCCGATCAAGCCGGTGGACCTGCTGGCCGGGCAACTGCGTGCCCTGGCTTCGCGCACCGGGCTGGACACCAGCGCGGTCGAGGACGCGATCATCGGCTGCGTTTCACAAACCGGCGAGCAAGGCAGCAACATCGCCAAGCTCGCCACCATTCGCGCCGGCTGGAGCGACGCGGTGTCGGGCCTGAGCATCAACCGCTACTGCGCCTCAGGCCTGAGCGCGGTGCAACTGGCTGCTCAGCTGGCCGTGTCTGTGGACGGTCTGGCGGTGGGCGGCGGCGTGGAGATGATGTCGCGCGTGCCCATGGCCGCCGACCAGGGCCCGCTGACGCACGACCTTGAGCTGCAGCGCGCCACCGCCCTGGTGCCGATAGGCCTGGCCGCCGATGCGGTTGCCACGCTTGAGGGCTTTAGCCGCGCCCAATGCGACGACTACGCGCTGGCCTCGCAGCAACGCGCAGCCCTGGCGCGCAGCAGCGGCTACTTTTGTTCGGTCGCCCCCGTCACCGACAGCACTGGTGTGACCCTGCTGGCTGAAGACGAAACGCCCAGGCCACAGACCACGGCCGACTCGCTGGCCCAATTGCAAAGCGCCTTCGCGGCCATGGGCGAAAAGCAGGGCTGGAACGCCCTGCTCTGCCAGCGCTACGGCCTGAGCGCCATGCACCATGTGCAGCACGCCGGCAATTCACCGGCCATGGCGGATGGTGCCGCAGCGGTGCTGGTGGCCAGCGAGCGTGCTGCCCGGCACCATGGCTTGAAGGCCAGGGCGCGCATTCTGGCCACGGCCGACGCCTCGGTCGACCACACGATGGCGCTGACCGGCGCCGTTGACGCGACGCGCAAGGCGCTCAAGCGCGCCGGCCTGGGGGTGGCCGACATCGACCTGTTCGAGGTCAATGAATCCTTTGCGGCACTGATGCTGCACTACATGCGCCATTTGAATGTCCGGCACGATCAGCTCAACGTCAATGGCGGCGCGATTGCGCTGGGTCACGCCATGGGCGCGACCGGCAGCATGCTCATCGGCATGGCGCTCGACGAGTTGGAGCGGCGCGAGCAGCGCCGCGCCGTGATCTCGATTTGCGGCGCCGCTGGCGTGGCCGCTGCCATGGTCATCGAAAGGCTGGTGTGAGCCCTTCCACAACCGATCTCGACTTGACGCGCGACGCACTCGCCACCAGCACGCTCAGCCATGGCCTGAAGCTGCTGGGCGACCGCTGGACGGTGCAGGTGCTGCTGGGCACCTTCATGGGCATACGCCGTTTTGACGACTGGCAGGCGCAGCTCGGCATGTCCCGCCACACCCTGGCCGAACGGCTCAAGTCGCTGATGGCGCTGGGCCTGCTCAAACCGCGCCGATACCAGGACCGCCCTCCCCGCCAGGCCTACCACGCCACCGCCAAAGCCATGGCGCTGTACCCGCAGACCCTCATGATCTGGGCCTGGGAGCGGCGCTGGGGCAGCCGCGACGTCAGCCTGCCCAGGGCCTTGCGTCACCGCCCGTGCGGACAAGTGTTCGACCCGCAGCTCGCCTGCGCGGCTTGCGGCGACGATGTGACCATGAAAGACCTGAGTTTTAGCCTCAGGCCCAACTCGGCGCTGCCCGCCGAGACCGCTGGGCCGCTGCGCTCGCCGCGCTTGTCGGCCTCGGCCGCGCCGCGCATGGGACTGGGTTTACGGCTGGACCGCTGGAGCCTGCTGATCATCACCGCCGTGGTGCTGGGCTGCCGCTACTTCGACCAGCTCTCCCATGTGCTGGGCATTGGTCCGAGCGTGCTGGCCAAGCGGCTGGCCGGCATGGTGGAGTCGGACCTGCTGCGCTGCGAGGTCGACCGCAGCGACGCGCGCCGGCGGGTCTACCGGCTCACACCCGCCAGCCGGGGCCTCTTTGGCTACATCGTCTGCGTCTCGACCTGGGCCAGCGAGCACCATTTTCATCAGCGCAGTGCGATCGAGCCGCGTCATACCTGCGGCCATGCGTTTGTGCCACGCGTGGTCTGCAGCTGCTGCCGCCAGCCGCTACAAGCCTGGGACGTGCAGCCCGAGCTGACTGGCGCCGGCAAAACGCCTGCGGCCGATACACCCTTGAACAAGGCATCAGACAGGAAGCAGGAGGCCTTGGCATGAACGCCGGCTTGCAAGTGTTTGTACAACTGAGCGTCAACGGCATCGCCGTGGGCGCTATTTACGCGCTGGTGGCCCTGGGCATTGTGCTGATCTACAAGGCCACAGAGGTCCTTAATTTTGCGCACGGCGACCTGCTGGTGGTCTCGGCTTTTTCGGCCTGGAGCCTGATCACGGTGGCCGGCCTGCCTTTTTGGGCCGCCATGCTGATCACGGTGGCCATCACCTCGCTGCTGGCCTTCGGACTCGACGCGCTGGTCATACGCCGCATTGCCGGGCAGCCGCAATTTGCCGGCGTGATGCTGACCATTGCCCTGGCCTTCATGCTGCGCGGCCTGGTCAGCATGGTCTTTGGTCCCGAGGCGCGCAACTACGCCACCCCTTGGAGCGGCCACAACACCACCATCGCCGGCATCGCCATTGGCAACCTGCAGCTCATGATCCTGGCCGTGGCGCTGGCGGTGACGGCGGCATTTTTTGTGTTTTTCCGCAGCACGCGCCTGGGCGTGGCCATGCAAGCGGCCTCGCAAAACCAGCTCGCGGCCTACCTCAACGGGATTCGCGTCAAGCGTGTCAACTCCCTGGTCTGGGCGCTGGCGGGCGCAACGTCGGCCGTCGCTGGCGTGCTGCTGGCGCCGATCACCCTGGTGGACCTGACGCTGTGGTTTGTCACCCTCAAGGCCCTGGCCGCGCTGGTGCTGGGCGGCTTTGGCAGCATTCCCGGGGCGATCCTGGGCGGCCTCTTGATTGGCTTGATCGAGCAGTACGCTGGCGTCTACATGCCCGATGGCTCCAAAGACATCATTGCCTACCTGGTCCTGATTGCCGTGCTCATCGTGCGGCCACGCGGCCTGTTGGGCGAAGCGCACGGCAAACGGGTCTGAAGAAAAGCAAACCATGCGATTTGACTACGCCACCCGATACCGCGACAGCTTCGCGCTGCTGCGCCACCGTGACGAACGCCTGCTCTATGGCCTGCTAATGGCTGTACTCGCTGCGCTGCCCTGGCTCCTGAGCCCGTTTTTCCTCGGTGAGCTGAGCTATGTGTTTATCTTGTGCATTGCCAGCCTGGGGCTGATGCTGCTGACCGGCTACACCGGGCAGGTCTCGTTGGGGCATGCAGCTTTTGTGGCCATTGGCGCTTACGCGCAGGCCTGGCTGTTGTCAAAAGGGGTGCCGCTGCCGCTGTCCCTGACGCTGGCGGCGCTCATCAGCGCGGCGGCCGGTCTGTTGATTGGCGTGCCGGCAATTCGCGTCTCGGGGCTGTACCTGGCCATGGTCACCATGGCTTTTGCCATCATCGTCGAGCAGGTCATTGGCCACTGGAGTTCGGTCACCGGCGGCTTTACCGGCCTGGCCGTTGAGGAGCCCTCGATCGCTGGCTTCTCACTGGGCGGGCCGCGGGCTTTTTACTACCTGTGCCTGGCGCTGCTGACGCTGGTGCTGCTAGGCTTGCTGAACCTGCTGCGCTCGGGTCTGGGCCGGGCGCTGGTGGGCGTGCGCGACTCCGAGGCTGCCGCCTACTCACTGGGCATTCACGTGCAAGGCGTCAAGACCGTGGCCTTTGGCCTGTCGGCCGGCGTGACCGGCCTGGCCGGCGCCCTGCTGGCGCATCACCTCAAGTACCTCACGCCGGACGGTTTTACGCTGATCCTGTCGCTGGAGCTGGTGCTGATGGTGGTCATCGGCGGCCTGGGCAGCCTGCGCGGTGCGCTGCTGGGCGCCGCCCTGATCAGCCTGTTGCCGACGGCCATTTCGCGGCTCAAGCCTTGGTTGCCCGACAGCCTGGCCAAACAGTTCGGCCTGGAAATCTTCATCTTTGGCCTGGTGCTGGCGATCTTTGTGCTGTTCGAGCCGGGCGGACTGAATGCCCGCTGGCTCAAGTTGCGGGCCCTGATCGAGAGCTTCCCGCTGTACCGGCGCGACACCTTCAAGCGCAACAAGCGCTACATGAAATCGGAGCGCTACAAATGACCAGCCCCGACATCTTGCTCAGCGTCAGGCAGCTCAGCCTGGCTTTTGGCGGCGTGCAGGCGATTGCCGAGTTGAGCCTGGAGGTACGGCGCGGCGAGGTGCTGGCCGTGATCGGGCCCAACGGCGCCGGCAAGACCTCCATGCTCAACGCGGTCACCCGGGTTTTTGACGCCAGTGGCGGGCAGATTCTTTTCAAGGGCCAGGACCTCGCGCAAGTGCCACGCCACCGCGTCGCAGCGCTGGGCATGGCGCGCACGTTTCAAAATATCGAGTTGTTTGAGGCGGCCACCGTGCTGGAGAACCTGCTGCTCGGGCGCCATCGCTTTGGCAGTGGCGCCTGGTGGCAGCAACTGCTCAGAACACCGGCCTTGACCGCCCGCGAAGAAGCGGCCCGTGGCGAAGTCGAGGCGGTGATCGAATTTTTAGAACTCTCACCCTGGCGCAACGCCCTGATCAGCAGCCTGCCCTACGGTGTGCGCAAGGTGGTTGAACTCGGCAGGGCGCTGTGTACCCAGCCCGAGCTGCTCTTTCTCGACGAGCCGGCATCGGGTCTGAACCCGGAGGAAACGCGCGACCTGGCCTTCTGGATTGACGACATCCGCAGCGAGCTGGGCATCACCGTGGTGATGGTCGAGCACGACATGTCGCTGGTCAGCGCCGTCGCCGATCGGGTCATCTGCATGGCGCAAGGGCGGCTGCTGTCGGAAGGCACGCCGCAGCAGGTCCAGCGCGACCCCGCGGTAATCGCCGCCTACCTGGGAGCCTGAGGCATGGACGCATTGTTGCAAGTCAGGAACCTCGAGACCTGGTATGGCCCGATTGCCGCGATGCAGGGGGTCAACATCGAGGTCCGCGCCGGGCGCATCGTCACGGTGCTGGGCGCCAACGGTGCCGGCAAGACCACCTTGCTCAACACCCTGGCCGGCGTCATCGACCCGTTCAAGGGGCAGGTGCTGTTTGCGGGCCAGCCGGTGCATGGGCTCGACGCCGACGAAGTCTGCCGGCGTGGCCTGGTGCTGGTGCCGGAAGGACGGCAGGTGTTTCCGTTCCTGAGCGTGCGTGACAACCTGGCCATGGGCGCCTACACCCGGCGCGATGCCGACGGCGTGCGCGACGACCTGGCGCGGGTGCAGCAATGGTTTCCGCGTCTGAAAGAGCGCCAGACGCAACACGCCGGCCTGCTGTCGGGCGGCGAGCAGCAGATGCTGGCGATTGGTCGGGCCCTGATGGCCAAGCCCCGGCTGTTGATGCTCGACGAACCTTCGTTGGGCCTGTCGCCACTGCTGACCAAAGAGATCTTCAACATCATCAGCCTGATCCGCAAGGAAACGGCCACAGCCATTTTGGTGGTCGAGCAAAACGCCGCCATCGCCCTGGCCCATGCGGACGACGGCTACATCATGGAACTCGGCCGCATCGTCGCGGCCGACAGCTGCGCCGCCCTGGCCCAAAAAGCCGACGTGCAAGCCTCGTACCTGGGCGGCTCGCAAGCGCAGGGCCTGAGCGGTACGGCCCAACGCTGGAAACAGCGCAAGACCTGGCGATAGGTCCCGCAGCCATGCACAACACCACCGACACCACGAGCACCATGAGCCGCACGGGCGCCATCACCTTTTTGCAGCAGGACACGCCCGCCCGGGTGTTCCGGGAGCGTTGCCGCCAATGGGCAGATCAGCCGGCGCTACGCCACAAACAGCGCGGGTTGTGGCAAAGCAGCAGTTGGCGTCAGTACTACGAGCGAGCTCGCGCCGTCGCTCTGGCCCTGGCCGACCTCGGCCTGCAGGCGGGAGACGTGGTCTGCGTGTTGGCCGAAAACCGACCCGAATGGCTGTACGTGGACCTGGGCGCGCAATGCATGGGCCTGGTCGGCAATGGCGTTTACCCGACCTCATCGCCGGATCAGGTGCAGCACATTTTGCTGGACTCCGAGGCACAGATCTTGTTTGTTGAAAACCAGGAGCAGCTCGAAAAAGCACTGGCCGTGCGGGCACAGTGCCCTCGCCTGCGACGCATCGTGGTGATGGAGCGCGAAGGCCTGCGCCACTTGTCGGACCCCCAGGTTGAATTTTTCGACGACTTCTTGGCGCACGGGCTGCATTTGGCCGGCTCGCGCTCTGACGCCTTCGAGCAAGCCATCGATGCAGGCCAGGCCAGTGACATTGCCTTTTTGGTCTACACCTCGGGCACCACCGGCACGCCCAAAGGGGCCATGATCCTGAACCGCAACGTGGTCTTTCAAATGACGCAGGCGCCGCTGTACCTGGACGTGCAGCCGGGCGACAAGTCGGTGTCGTTCCTGCCGCTGTGCCACATTGCCGAGCGCATGGCCTCGGTCTTTAACCCTCTGGCCGTCGGGCTGATCGTGCATTTTCCCGAAAGTTCGGGCACTGTTTTCAACGACATGCGTGAAGTCGCTCCCCACGTGGTCTTTGCACCGCCACGTTTTTGGGAAAAGCTGTACTCGCAGATCGACCTCTTCATGCGCGATGCTGTCGCCCCGGCCCGCTGGATTTACCGGCAGGCGCAACAGCGCGGAGCCGCCGATGTGCAGGCGCGGCTGGCGGGACAGCGCAGCAGCGGGCGGTCCTTGCGCACTGGCTTGCTGCAGTGGCTGGCGTTTCGCAATATTCGCATTTTTCTGGGCCTGCAAAACGTCAAGAGCGCACTGACCGGCGCGGCCCCCGTTCCACCCGAGCTGATTCGCTGGTACCTGGGCGCCGGCATCGAGTTGCGTGAGGCCTTCGGCATGACCGAGACCTGCGGCTTTTGCACCGCCACCCCCAAGGGGCGCATTCGCCTCGGCTGGGCCGGCACGCCCGCTCAGGGCACGTCGATCCGCATTGGCGAGCAGGACGAAATTCTGGTGCGCGGCCCCAACGTCTTCGGCGGTTACTGGAAGAACCCGGGCAAAACGGCGGAGACGCTGGACGCCGAGGGCTGGTTGCACACCGGCGACTGCGGCGAGATCGACGCCGATGGCTACCTGGCCATTCGGGACCGGATCAAGGACATCCTGATCACCTCGGGCGGCAAAAACATCACGCCCAGCCACATCGAAAGCCTGCTCAAATTCAGCCCCTACATCACTGACGCCGTGGTCATCGGCGACGGCCGCCACTACCTGACCTGCCTGGTCATGATCGACCAGGAGCACGTGGCCCGTCACGCCCAGGAGCAGCAGGTGCCGTACACCGACTTCGCCAGCCTGACCCGGGCACCGGAGATCCGGGCGCTGCTGCACAAAGAAATAGAGCAGGTCAACAGCCAGCTGGCGCGGGTCGAGCAGATCAAGAGCTTTCACCTGATCGCCGAGCTGCTGACGGCCGAAGACGAGGAGTTGACGCCGACCATGAAGCTCAAGAGAAAAGTCATCGCCAGCAAGTACGCGGCGGTGATTGACAGCCTGTATGCCAGCACGGGAAGCGCCTGAGCTGGCCGTTCATTCGGGCCTTGCGGTGATCACGGTAACGTGATGCCGCAAAGCCTTGGATAAGTTGTGTTTGATAAAAAAGGAGACTGTATGAAACTCAATCGAAGAAGCCTGATCGTTGCAGCTGCAGCGTTCACTGTCGCCACCACGCAGGCCGCCGGGGTCAGTGACACCGAAATCGTGATCGGCAGCCACCTCGACCTGTCAGGGCCCACCGCGGCCGGCATGCCCATGCTGCGCAACGCCATGCAAATGCGCATTGACGAAGCCAACGTGGCCGGCATCAATGGCCGCAAGCTGCGACTGATCGTCGAGGACAACGGCAGCCAGCCGCAACTGGCCGTGCGCGCCGCCCAAAAGCTGATCAAGAGCGACGGTGTGTTTGCCATCATCAACGCCTTTGGGTCGGGCCCGAACGCTGCCACCGTCAAGGCGGCCACCGATGCCGGCGTGGTGGTCTTCGCGCCCTGGGCTGCCTCGTCCATCATCCAGAAAGTCTCGGGCAACAGTCCCTTGCTTTTCACCACAGTGCAAAACTACGACGCCACCACGGCCACTGGCCTGAGCTGGGCGATCAAGAACTGGAAGTCGCAAAAGATCGGCGTGATCTACCAGGAAGGCCCCTTCGGTGACCTGATCCGCGCCGGCGTCAATTCGGCCCTCAAGTCGGCCAACCTGACCGTGGCGGCCGAGGCCGCCTACAAGGTCGGCGATATCGACTTTTCATCCCAGGTGGCCAAGATGAAAGCTGCCAACGTCGACCTGATTCTGGCCGGCACCGTGGTCCGTGAGACGGTCGGCGTGATGGCCGAGGTCAAGAAACTGGGCTGGAATGAGGTCAAGGTGCTCACCGCCCTGCCAGGGCGCAGCAGCATCGTCGCGCGGCTAGGCAAGGACACGGTCGAAGGCCTCTACGGCCTGGGCGGCTGGAACCTCTACGAGCCAGACACCAAGGTGGCCGAAGCCCAAAAATTCTTCACGGCCTACAAGCAAAAGTTTGGCGCTGACGCGGACGAAAACGCCGCCAACGCCTACTCCTACACCAGCTGGTTCATCGCCGGCTTGCAGGCCGCCGGTCGCAACCTCACGGCAGACGCCTTCGCCAAGGCCATGCAAGGCGTCAGCCACCAGGACTTCACCACCTACACGCGCCAGACCTTCGCCGGCAACCACGTCACGCCGGAGCTGGTGTCCGTCGACCGGGTGCAGGGCGGCAAGTGGGTGCAAATCGCGGCGCCAACGGGGGCGACGAAGTAAATAAAAAAAGCCACCCGAAGGTGGCTTTTTTTCTAAGCGCAGATCAGTGCATCAATTGGTCAGCGCAGATTTCTTGCCGTCCTTGTAGACGTACAAGGTGATCGCCGGGTTTTTGAGCTCGCCGTTGCCTTCAAACGCGATGGTGGTGGTCACGCCCTTGAAGTTGGTTTTGATCAACTCGGGGGTGTAGACCTTGGGGTCGGTCGACTTGGCACGCTTCATGGCGTCGACCAGCACGAAGGTCGCGTCGTAGGTGTAGGGGCTGTAGACCTGGAACTGGGCAGGGTATTTGGCGTCGTAACGCTTTTTCCAGGCATCGCCGCCGGGCATCTTGGCCAGCGAAGCGCCGCCTTCGGCGCAGATCACGTTTTCAAGCGTCTTGGCGCCCGCGGCCAGTTTGGCCAGTTCCAGGGTGCAGAAGCCGTCGCCGCCGAAGTACTTGACTTTGCTCATTCCCAGTTGCTCCATCTGGCGCAGCATCGGGCCGGCCTGTGGGTCCATGCCGCCGAAGAACACGGCATCGGGTGCCTTGGCCTTGATGGCGGTCAGGATGGCCATGAAATCGGTGGCTTTGTCGGTGGTGAACTGCTCGTCAACGATCTGCATGCCCTTTTGCTGGGCGGTCTTTTTGAACACTTCAGCCACGCCCTGGCCGTAGGCCGTACGGTCGTCTATGATGGCAACTTTCTTGAGCTTGAGGTTGTCGGCTGCATAAAACGCCAGGCCAGCGCCCAGAGCGTTGTCGTTGGCAATGATACGGAAGGTGGTCTTGTAGCCGGGCTTGGTCAGGTTGGGGTTGGTGGCGGCGCCGGTGACGTGCGGGATACCGCAGTCGTTGTAGACCTTGGCGGCGGGGATGGTGGTGCCCGAATTGAGGTGACCCACCACGCCGGCGACCTTGGAGTCGCACAGTTTTTGTGCCGCGGCGGTGCCCTGTTTTGGATCAGCGGCATCGTCTTCGGCGACGATTTCGAACTTGATCTTCTTGCCGCCGATGACGATGTTTTGCCCATTGAGGTCTTCAATGGCCATGCGAACACCGTTTTCGTTGTCCTTGCCGTAGTGAGCCTGGGCGCCCGAAACAGGTGCCACGTGACCGATTTTGACCACCTGAGTGTCCTGGGCGTGCGTCAGGCCAGCGACCAGGGTCAGGACGGCTGCTGCGCTTAGTTTGAGTTTAAGTTGCATAAGTACTCCGGTTTATAAAAAAGATCAAAGATAAAAGTGTTTTAGCCAAAACAGCAGTTCTGCTAAACGGCGCAAAGATAACGCAATTTCCAGACCCGGACCATAGCGTGACCCCTAAGAAGCAAGGTCTATTAGCTGCGGCACGAGCGCAGCAGCTGCGCTGATGTAATCGTTTTGAGCAGCCTGGCGCGGCGCTAAGGAAGACTCAAGAAAAGTACTTAAGTAGTCATTGCGGACGTGAAACGCTTTTGGCCAGATCGTGCCGCTTGAGCGCATAACCACGATCGGCGTAGTGTTTCCAACGGCGCCGGCCGGCCTGCACGTCCTCCGGGTCCTGGCTGACAACTTCGATGAAGCGCTCAAATCGCTCAATACCCTCGGGAACACCAGCGCCCAGGTTGACCAACACGCCATAGTCGGTCTGACCCGCCAGCGTTGCAGCCAGCAGCACCGGCGAGGCGGCCAGGGTCGCGGCCGGGGCTTGGCTGCGGCAGTGCGGCACAAAGTCGGTGGTCGAAAAAGTCCACAGCAAAGGGTCCAGCTGTGTCAGCGTTTCGGGTTCAGCCAGCACGATGATGCGAGCGCCCGTGGCATACGCCTTTTTCAGCAGACGACAGCTGTGGGCGAGCTTGTCGCCCACATTGAAGTGAAACTCGACCTCGGTCACGCAGCGGGGGCCTTGGCAACCCTGGATACTCTGGCGGTCTTGACGGCGCTGCCCGGCTCGCGGCTTACCGCCGAACGGGTGGCGCCGGCGCTCACTTTTGCCGGCGCTTTGCGCGGCTTCTGGCCAACCTGGCCGATCTGCCCGACCTGGCCAAGCAGGTACTCGACCAGCAGACCCACCGGCCGGCCAGTCGCGCCCTTGGCTGCGCCGCCCCGCCAGGCGGTGCCTGCGATGTCCAGGTGCGCCCAGGCGAACTTGCTGGTAAAGCGCTGCAGAAATTTGGCGGCACTGATGGCGCCACCGGCGCGACCGGCGACGTTGGCCACGTCAGCGAAATTGGTTTTGAGGCCCTCGGCGTAGTCGTCATCCAGCGGCAGGCGCCAGCACAGGTCCAGCGCCCGGTCACCGGCCTCGCTCAGGGCCAGCGCCAGGTCGTCATGGCTGGCAAACATGCCCGAACGCACAGCGCCCAGGGCCACCACGCAGGCGCCGGTCAGGGTGGCGATGTCGACCACGGCGCGGGGCTTGAAACGCTCGGCGTAGCTCAGCGCGTCGCACAGCACCAGGCGGCCCTCGGCGTCGGTGTTGAGAATTTCAATCGTCTGCCCGCTCATGCTGGTGACCACATCGCCCGGCTTGAGCGCCCTGCCGTCCGGCAGGTTCTCGCAGGCGGGGATCAGGCCGACCACATTCAGGGCCGGCTGCAACTCGGCCAGAGCGCGGAAAGTCCCGAGCACGCTGGCGGCGCCGCACATGTCAAACTTCATCTCATCCATCTCGGCGGCAGGCTTGATGGAGATGCCGCCCGAGTCGAAGGTAATACCCTTGCCCACCAGCACCACAGGCGCTTCGGCCTTGTCGGCGCCGTCATAACGCAGCACGATAAAGCGCAGCGGCTCCTCCGACCCCTTGGCCACCGCCATGAAAGAGCCCATGCCGAGCTTGGCCACCTCTTTGGGGCCCAGAATTTCGACCTTGATACCCGGCAGCTTGCCCAGGGCCTTGGCCGCTCCCGCCAGCAAGGTGGGTGTGGCGTGGTTGGCGGGACGGTTACCCCACTCGCGGGCCAGATCGATCCCCTTGACCAGGGCAACGCCCTTGTGAAAAGCCGCCTTGGCCTGACCCAGATCGGCCACGCCGATGACCAGGCGCTGAAGCTTGGCTCCGGCAGGTTTGGACTTGGTGGCCGTGTAGCTATAGGCCGCGTCCCCGCACGCGAGCAGGGCCGCCTGCAAATGCGGCGCGTCGGCGGCGTTGAGCAAGCTGGCACAGACCACCACGCGCTGCGCGTTGCTGCCTTTGATGGCTGCCAGCGCTGCCGCCACGGCCGTTTTGATATTTCGCGCGCTCCCTTCACCTACGCCGGCGAGCACTAAACGCGTGGCGGACAAGCCCGGGGTACGGTAGGCCTGCAGCAACTTGCCCGGCTTGCGCTCGAAATCGCCACTCTGATCGGCCTGGGCCATGAGGGCAGTCAGAGCGTCGCTCCCGTCGGTCTCGGCCAGAAGCTGCGGCACCAGTACCACCAGGGCATCACATTTCTCAGCGCAAATGCGGGCGCGGGTCAGTGTTTTAAGTTCGAAGTCCATAATTGAGTCTGGCAAGCCGTAGCAAAAGCAAATAGTCTCTCAATGTTATTCCAATCTTCGATACGCAAAGAGCTGGCTCGCAGTTTTGGCGCCACACTGGTAGTGCTGGTCACCATCATTTTGACTATTGTGCTGATTCGCACGCTGGGCCAAGCCTCCCGGGGCTCGTTCAATCCGCAGGACGTCATGCTGGTCATGGCCTATGCCACGCTGGGTCGCCTGCCGACCATCCTGACGCTGTCGCTGTTCATCGCCATGGTCAGCACCTTGTCTCGCATGTACCGCGACAGCGAAATGGTGGTGTGGTTTGTCAGCGGGCGGGGTCTGGCGAGCTTTCTGGGGCCCCTTTTCCGCTTTGCCTGGCCGGTGTTGCTTGTCATCGCTGTGTCGTCGCTGTGGGTCTGGCCATGGAGCAACCAGAAAACGCTGGAAATGAAGGACCGCTATGAACAGCGCAGCGACCTGGACCGCGTGGCACCGGGGCAATTTCAGGAGTCATCGGACGGTAACCGGGTCTTTTTCATTGACCGCAACTCGGCCAACAGCCAAGGCAGCGACATCTTCATCGCCAGCACCGACAACGGCAGGCATTCGGTCACCACCGCCCGCGCCGGGCGCATCGAGCGCGTCGACGGGGCTCAGGTGCTGACCCTCGAAAAAGGCCAGCGGCTCGAATTTTCAGAGGGCAACATCGGAGCCGTACCCCTGAGACTGAGCGACTTCGACACCTACACCGCACGTATTGGCAGCGAAGGGCCGCTGGTGCCCGACCTGCAGCAGGCCAAGTCCGTGCCAACGCTTGAGCTGGCCGCGTCGACCCGTCGCAACTATCTGGGTGAGCTGGCCTGGCGGCTGGGGCTGGCGCTGGCCGCGGTCAATTTCGTGGTCATGGCGACTGCCCTGGCCAGCGTCAACCCCAGGGCGGGCCGCAGCAGCAACCTGATTTTTGTGCTTTTTGCGTTCTTGCTTTACAGCAACCTGATCAACCTCGGGCAAAACTGGATCTCGGTGGGCCTGGTCAACTTTGGCACCCTGCTGCTGGCTCTGCACGGCGGGGTTCTGCTGCTAAGCCTGCTCTGGCTGGGCAAGCGACATCTGGGCTGGACCTTGCGCGGCTCGCCGGGCAAGTGGGCCGGCCGTTGGAGCAACCCGTCCGCCAGCAAGCGGGCAAGCGAGCGGGCCGGGTCATGAAGTCCATCCGGAAACTCATTTACGGGGAAGCGCTGAGCTCCATTGCCGCGGTCACATTGGGCTTTTTGGCGCTGTTTTTCTTTTTTGACCTGGTCGATGAGCTGCAGCATCTGGGCAAGGGCAACCTCGTCGAGGGCACCACTTACCAATTGCGGCACGCCCTGCTGTACGTGGGTCTTCTGGTGCCGGGCCGGCTCTATGAGCTGCTGCCAATTTCGGTGCTGATTGGCACCATTTTTGTCATGGCCCGCCTGGCGCAGAGCTCTGAGTACACCATCTTGCGCACCAGCGGCCTGGGCCCCTGGCGGGCACTGAGGCTTTTGGCCAGCATGGGCGGCTTGTTTGTTCTGCTGAGTTTTGGCGTGGGCGACTACCTGGTGCCTGCCGCCGACCGGGTTTCGCAGCAGATCAAGGCGCATTTTCAGGGCAGCATCACGGTCGGGCGCACCGGCGCCTGGCTGCGCGAAAAGCAGGGCTCGCGCAGTTTTGTGGTCAATGTCAAGTCGCTCAGTCCCAGCAATGAGTTGCAAGCTGTCCAGGTCTTCGAGTTTGACCCGCAAGGGCTGGTGGTGTCGGTCACGCAGGCGGCCAGCGCCAGCATTGCGGACGACGAAGCCTGGCTGCTCAAGGACAGCCTGCGCACCGAATTCGAGCCCGCCGCAGCGGGCTCAGACGCTGCGGGGAAGGTGAGCGACAAGGCCACGCCGAACAACGCGGGCGTGGTCCGCCGCACGCGCGCCGAGACCCTGCGCTGGTCGACCGGCATCAGCAACGAAATGGTTTCGGTGGCACTGCTCAAGCCCGACCGCATGCGCACGCTGGACCTCTTTACCTATATCCGTCATCTGCAGGCCAACGGCCAGAGCGCACAGCGCTACGAGATCGAGTTCTGGAAAAAAGTGTTCTACCCGATGAGCTGCCTGGTGATGGTGGTGCTGGCCTTGCCCTTTGCCTACATGCACTTTCGCGCTGGTGGCACCGCCTCCTACGTCTTCGGTGGCGTCATGATTGGCATCAGCTTCTTTTTGCTCAACAACCTGTTTGGCTACGTCGGTAACCTGCAGAACTGGGAACCTTGGCTGGCGGCGGCGGCCCCCGGCTTGCTGTACTCGGCCATATCACTCACCGCCTTTGGCTGGCTGGTGCTTAGGCGCTAGCTGGGCCGGGCCGCCTTCAACTTCAACCACAACGCCATGACATCAGCCATTATTTTGTTCGCGCACGGCTCCCGTGACCCCCTGTGGCGCCTGCCGATCGAGGCCGTTGCCACCGAAATCCGCAGGCGCGACCCGGCCGCCCTCGTCAGCTGCGCCTACCTTGAGTTGTGCCTGCCCAGCTTGCCCGATGCGGCAGCCGCGCTGGTCGCCCAAGGCGCCGCGCGGATCAAGGTCTTCCCCCTTTTCCTGGGCGTGGGCAAGCACGCCCGCGAGGACCTGCCGTTGTTGATCGCCGAGCTGCGCAGCCGCTATCCGGCGCTGCAACTCGACTTGCTGCCGACAGCGGGCGAGTCAGCCCAACTCACCGCCTTGATGGCCGATATCGCGCTGGCTTAAAGGAAAGCGGCCGGTTTTGGGCGCAATTTCAGACGCAGGAGCACGGGCTCTTAGCGCCTTGCGGGCATAATGAACCGCTGAAACTGTCGCCATTTGGCATATCCCACATGAATCTTCATCAATTCCGATTTGTTCAGGAAGCGGTGCGCCGCAACCTCAACCTGACCGAGACCGCCAAGGCCTTGCACACCTCGCAGCCAGGGGTCTCCAAGGCCATCATCGAGCTGGAGGAAGAACTCGGCGTCGAGATCTTCGCGCGTCACGGTAAGCGCCTCAAGCGCGTCACCGAGCCGGGCCAGCATGTGCTCAAAAGCATCGAGCTGATCATGCGCGAAGTCGGCAACCTCAAGCGCATTGGCGAGCAATTTTCGGCCCAGGACAGCGGCACCTTGTCGATCGCCACCACGCACACCCAGGCGCGCTACGTCCTGCCGCAGCCCGTGGCGCGCTTGCGCGAGGCCTTCCCCAAGGTCAACGTGAGCTTGCACCAGGGCTCGCCCGACCAGGTGGCACGCATGGTGATCGACGAAGTCGCCGAAATCGGCATTGCCACCGAGTCGCTGACCCAGTATGCCGAGCTGGTCACCCTGCCCTGCTACGAATGGCAGCATGTGCTGGTGATGCCGGCAGACCACCCGCTGGCGCGGCAGACCGCCATCACGCTCGAAGAGCTGGCTGAGCAGCCGCTAATTACCTACCACCCCTCGTTCACCGGCCGCACCCGCATTGACGAGGCCTTCGCTGCCAAGCGACTGCAGCCGCGCATCGCGCTCGAAGCCATCGACTCGGACGTCATCAAGACCTATGTGCGGCTGGGCCTGGGCGTGGGCATCGTGGCCGAAATGGCGCTACGCGACGACGGCACCAATTCCGACCTGGTGACGCTGCCCGCCGGCCCCTTGTTTGGCATGAACGTGGCGCGTGTGGCCTTCAAACGCAGCGCCTACCTGCGCAACTTTGTCTACAAGTTCGCGGAGCTGGTGAGCCACAAACTCAGTCGCGACGCCATCATCAAGGCCATGTCAGGCCACTTCAACGACCACGAGGTTTAAACCCATGACCGCTACTTCATCAGCCGTTCGAGAACACACCCCTGCGCTGCAAAGCCGCCTGCCCAACGTGGGCACCACCATCTTTACGGTGATGTCGGCGCTGGCCACCGAAAAGAACGCCGTCAACCTGGGTCAGGGCTTTCCCGACTTTGCCTGCGACCCGGCCCTGGTCAATGCGGTGACCGATGCCATGCAACGCGGCCTGAACCAATACCCGCCCATGACGGGCGTGCCGGTGCTGCGCGAGGCGATTGCCGCCAAGATCGAAAAACTCCACGCGCGCCACTACGACTCGACCACTGAAATCACCGTCACCGCCGGCGCCACGCAAGCCATCATCACCGCCATCCTGGCCATCGTGCACCCGGGGGACGAAGTCATTGTGCTCGAGCCCTGCTACGACAGCTACGTGCCCAATATCGAGCTGGCCGGCGGCACCGTGGTGCGTGTGCCGCTGACCCCGGGCACCTTCCGGCCCGACTTCGACAAGATTGCCGCCGCCATGAGCAGCCGCACGCGGGCCATCATCATCAACTCGCCGCACAACCCCAGTGCCACGGTCTGGACCCGCGCCGAGATGCTTGCGCTGCAAGACCTGCTGGCGCCCACCGACATCTTGCTGATCAGCGACGAGGTCTACGAGCACATGGTGTTCGACGCCGCCCAGGGCCACGAACACCAAAGCGCGGTCCGCTTTCCCGGACTGGCCGCGCGAGCCTTCATTGTCAGCAGCTTTGGCAAGACCTACCACGTCACGGGCTGGAAGGTCGGCTACGTAGCCGCGCCGGCGGCGCTGTCGGCCGAGTTTCGCAAGGTGCACCAGTTCAACGTTTTCACCGTCAACACCCCGGTGCAGCACGCCCTGGCCCAGTACATGTTGCAGCCGTCCGCCTACCTCGACCTGCCGGCGTTCTACCAACGCAAACGTGACCTGTTCAGGCAAGGCCTGGCCGCGACCCGCTTCAAGCTGTTGCCCAGCGAAGGCACGTATTTCCAGTGCGTGGACATCTCCGACGTCAGCGATCTGGGCGAAGCCGAGTTCTGCCAATGGCTGACCCGCGAGATCGGTGTGGCCGCCATCCCCCTGTCAGCGTTCTACGGCAACGGCTTTGACCAGCGCGTGGTGCGTTTTTGCTTTGCCAAAAAAGACGAGACGCTGCAAACCGCGCTGGAGCGCCTGGCCAGGCTCTGAGCGGAGCAGTCGCCACGGGGATGGTGAGCAATGGGTTGGACGCTCCCACCTAAAGGGCATCGTAATGCGCCGAAGGGGGGATGTTGATCAACCACTTCAACAAACAGAAACGTCCGATATGAAGACTAAAGAGCTGGGCTCAATCTGGCTAAAAATGTCTTTCAACCGCACGGAGTCAATGAGTTTGGCAAGGCCGTCATTCAACAGCAGATCCGGCGCGACCCGATGGCCGAGCTCTTTATGAATCTGCCTTCTTGCCGCCGGGCAGTAGGGGCACGAACGTTTGGCGAATCGATTGACGCGGCGTCCGCCGCTGCATGGCGGCAGCCGAGCTGATCAGACTGGCGCGACAGGTCGCCCCATCAATTGCTCGAAGCGCCTTGCGAACAGTGGCCAGACTTGCGGGTTGATCAGACGCGAAGGGCGCTGACCACCGGCAACCTGTATCAGTTGTGTTGCCGCCAGGGTGGCCATCTCGCGACGTGCGTCAAGGCTAACGCCTGCCGTATGGTGGGTGGCAATGACTTGGTCCAGCGACAGCAGCGGATGCGTCGCCTCGGGCGGCTCGGCCGTCCATACATCGAGGCCGGCACCACGCAAGTGGCCGGACCGCAGCGCCTCGAACAAGGCAGCTTCATCATGAATTCCGCCGCGTGCCGTGGTGATGAACAATGCACCCGGTTTCATGGCGGCAAACGTGGCTGCATTAAAAAGCCCTAGCGTTTGCTCGTCGCGGGGGCAGTGAACTGACACCACATCCGAGCCTGCCAGCAACTCTTCAAACGACACGGCCTTGGCACCCCGCTGCAAAATAGTTTGTTCGCTCAACAAGGGGTCGTAGGCCAGCACGTTCATACCAAAGGCCATCGCCAGCTCAGCCACCAAGGACCCGATGTAGCCAATGCCAACCAGGCCTAGGGTACGTCCCCTCAACTCAAAACCCATGCCCTGCACCCGAGTGAAGTGCTCGCCACGGCGCAGGCGCCGATCGGACTCGGCCAGACGCTTGGCCAAGCCAAGCATCATGCCCAGGGTGTGCTCGGCTACCGCGCCAGCGTTGCTGCCGGCCTGGTTGACCACACACACACCCGCACGGGTGCAGGCGGCCACATCGACAGTGTCATAGCCGGCACCATAAGACGTCACGACCAGCAAATTGGGGCTGGCTTTGAGCAACTGTTCGCTCACGCGCCAGACATCGGGCAGATCGTCTTTAGCCGAGGACACATGGTAGGCGTGGGTTGTGGACATCGCCCGCATCACAGCATCATCCTGGCCAAAGGCCGAGAGAACCTGCAGGCTCAACCCGCTAGCGGCGCCGATCAGACTGTCGAACGTGAGGTGGTCTAACGGAAGATCGAGCCTCAAGACAGAAAAAACAGATTGCGTTGCAGTCGTGCGAGTAGATGCGGTGACCATGGATTACCCCGGGTGAGTGACTGACAATTATCTTCAGTTGATTCGGCTAGATAAGGGTGCTCGCAAAGCTAGGACGAACCTGACCTTGCCCCCGAGAAACGTATCCTGTTGGTGATGAAGCGCCACCGTGTGGTCTTGGCCTCGAGCTTGGCCCCCTGTGGGCAGCAACTGGCGCACGCCGGCGGTGTAATCCTGAGCATCACGCAGGTACTAGGAGCTTTGAGCGCGCGTCAGCGCCTCCTCCTAGGTGTTGGGCAGGCGGTTGCGCCCGTCGGCGGCCGACAAAGTGGCAACGGGCTGGAAGGCGGCTACCAAATGCCCACGATGAAAAACCCCGATGCCGCTGCCCTGCGGCGCAGCCATCGGGGTTGCCCTGACGGCTTACTGCAGGGTTTCTTTGCTGCGGCGGCGGCTGCCCGTGGCGGCCTTGTCGTCGTCGACCGCTGCCACAGCGGCTACCGCTGCCGGCTTTTTCATGCTGGCCAGGCGCTCAATCTGCGACAGGGAAATCAGGTGCGCGTAAATCGCAGGCAGGTAACCCTTCTGGCGGATCTCGGCAAATTTGGCATCGCTGAAGTTGTTCAGGCGCTCTTCATTGATGACGTAGCAACCGGTGATGTTGCGCACCTGGTTGGCCGCGTTCACGCGCATGTTCAGCGGCGTCAACAGGTTGTTTTGCACCAAAAACTTGCTGAACTCATGGGTCATGGTGTCCATCTGCTGCAACTCGCCGAGGTAGCGCTTGACGTTTTCGATCACCTGGGTCGGGTTGCCCTCCTCGTCGAACATGGCCGCGCCTTCGGTGTCGCTGAGCAGGTCACTGGCTTCGTCCACACACACGATGTAGCGGTCAGCCTCTGCGGCCTTGGTCAGGGCAAATGGGTAGCGGCGGATGATGGCCGGAATATAAGAGCCGGACCACTGACCTTCGCTGTCCACAAACAGGTTCTCCCCCGCGTCCAGCCCCATCAGGGCAACCGGGCGAAAGTCGTCATTGGCCTTGTCTTCCAGAAAGACCAGCGGATAAAGGGCCGCTGCCCGTGCAAACTCGTGCACGGTGACATAAGCCACATGAAACTTCGATGCGAACTGAAAGTTGTTGCTGACGCGAATTTTTTTGCCAGCGTGACGATCTTTGTTAACGGGAACTACTTGTTCAAACATTTCTTTCTCCAGTGAAAAATCATTCAATACACCTGCCGCCCATCCGCCCCCCCGGTCCTCGGCACGAAAATGGGTCGCAGAACTCCACAGTAGAGTTAGGCTCGGTGATAATAATTTTAACAATTTTGGCGGCAAATGCACGATCTTCGACAAATAGGAGACAAATCCGACATTTCTACCCCTTGTCACTCTTTCGAAGTCGTATTTGACTAAAAACAGCTCTTTTGCATGCGTTTCTTTTCCTACTTTTGCATTCTGCCGGTGTTCCTGCTAGGCCTGCTGGGCTCTGCCAGTGCCGCCGTGCTGCAGGCGCAGACCCTGTCCATGAGTCAGCTCGCCGGGCTGGCTGTTCTGGAGGATGCAAGCGGGACTTTGACAATTGACGATGTGAGCCGCTCCGACATTGCCGGGCAGTTCCAGGTCTGGGCGCCGGATCGCGGCCAGATCAATGTGGGCTTCACGCGTTCGGCCTACTGGGTGCGGGTGGCGCTGCAGCGCGCGTCTGACGCGCCCAGCAACTGGGTGATCGAGCTGCCCTTTTTTCAGCTCAACACCGTGGACTTTTACGCACCGGGTGCCAAAGCGGTGAAAACCGGCGGCAGCCGCCCGATCGCAACGCGCCCGTTTTTGCACCGTTTTTATGCGTTCCCGGTAGAAGTCAGCACCGAGCCCCGGATGTACTACCTGCGCGTGACCAGCAACCACAGCCTGACCGTGCCGCTGACGCTCTGGCAAGAACAGCCCTTTCGCCACCAGATTCAAAACACTTTCATCCTGCAGGCGCTGTATTTCGGCGGTTTGTTCGCGCTGTTGATCTACAACCTGTTTCTGGCCGTGTCGCTCAGGGATTTGCGTTTTCTGCTCTACACCTTGTTCGTGGGCAACTTTGCCTTGGGCATGCTGGCAGGCAATGGCCTGGGGCAGATGTACCTCTGGCCTGGACGGGGCGAGTTCGACGGCATTGCTGGCACGTTCTTTCTGTGCCTGGCGGGCAGCTTTTCCATGCTGTTTGCCGACCGGTTTTTGCAGACAGCCCGGTATTTGCCCTGGGCTTCGCGAGGCTTTCAGGCGTGCGCCCTGATCTATCTGGTTAATGCTTTGGCGCTCGTGACCGCTCCCTGGCATGGGCTGCCCCTGCCGGGGATTGTGATTTTTATCTTTCTGGTGACCCTGCCCGCCGGCGCCCTGGTGGTGGGCACCGGCATTCAGGTTCGCAGGCTGGGCCACCGGCGAGTGCGATTTTTCTTGCTGGCCTGGCTGATCTTGTGGCTGGGCGCCATCACCGCCACTTTGCGCGCCTTCGAGCTGTTGCCCACCAACACCTTCACGTCTTACAGCCTGCAAATCTCGTCGGCTTTCGAAATGCTGCTGCTGGCGCTGGCGCTGGCCGACGTGGTCCACCTGGAGCGTCAGGAGCGCGAGTCGGCCCAGCGCGAAGCCCTGCAAGCCAACCAGCGCCTGCTGGAGAGCGCGCGCACCTCCGAAGAGCGACTCGAGCGCGAAGTCAAAAAACGCACCGTTGCACTTGAGCGCGCGCTCGATACCGAAACCCGGCTGCTGGAAAAGTACCTGCGCTTTGGCGCCCTGATTTCCCACGAGTTCCGCAACCCGCTGGGCATCGTCAACAGCCAGATCAGCTTGTTGCGCAAAGAACACCAGATGGGCCAGTTGAATCTGGAAAAGCGCCTGGACACCATGGCCAGCGCCACCCGACGCTTGCTTTCCTTGTTTGAAACCTGGCTGATCGGCGACCGGCTGCAACACGCCATGCAGGACTTCGAGCCGCAGCATATTCCGCTGGCGGCCTGGCTGCGCGGGCTGGTGGACGCGCAGACGGCCTACCACGACAGCCACCCGCTTGAGCTCAGAATTACCCGCGCCGTCAGCGACGTCTGGGCCGACGAAGGCCTGCTGGAGGTGGCCTTGGTCAACCTGATCGACAACGCCTGCAAGTACTCCCGCGCCGGGCAGCCGGTACTGATCGAAACCCGGCAAAAAAGCGGCTGGATAGGGATTGCCGTAACCGACCAGGGCTGCGGCATTGACAAAAGCAACCACACGGCGGTTTTTGAAGACTATCGCCGCGTGAGCCCGGAGAGCACGATCTCGGGCATGGGACTGGGCCTGGCCTTTGTGCGACGCATTGTGGACAGGCACCAGGGCGAGCTCGAACTCAAGAGTGCGTTAGGCGAAGGCAGCAGCTTTTGCCTGTGGCTGCCGCATAAATAAAAGAGTGACAATTCGAGCACGATGAGAACTACCGACACCCCACCCGGCCGCGTGCTGGTCATCGAAGACGAGGCCGCTTTGCTTGAGGCTCTGGTCACCTACCTGAACATGGAAGGTTTCTCGGCCGATGGCGTCGCCAGCCTGAACGCGGCGTCTCAGTGGATGCGCACCCACCAGTTCGATATTCTGGTGCTCGACCTGGGCTTGCCCGACGGCGACGGCCTGAAGTGGCTGGGCGAGAACGCGCAACTGCGGGAAAAAGGTGTGATCATCACCACCGCCCGCGGTGAAGGCCAGCAGCGCGTCGAGGGCATACGCGCTGGTGCCGACATCTACCTGGTCAAGCCGATTGAGCTCGAAGAGCTGGCCTCGCTGGTGAACAATTTGATGCGCCGGCTACAGACCAAGGCCAGCCCGCAATGGAGCCTGAGCCGTACCAACTGGACCTTGCAGTCGCCCTCGGGCGTGGCCATCAAGCTGACCCATTCCGAGTCGATGCTGCTGCGCAAAATGGCCGAACACCCGGGCCAGGCGGTGTCGCGCCAGGACCTGGCGCTGAGCCTGGACCACGACCCTGAAGCCTACGACTTCAGGCGCATGGAAATTCTGGTCAGGCGCCTGCGCAACAAGACAAAAGAGACGCTGGGCTCGGAACTGCCCCTGGAGACGGTGCACAAAGTGGGCTACGCGTTTGCCGCGCCCATCGTGGTCGCCGGATAAGGCCGGGCGAAAAGAGCCCGTCATTGAGGCCGCAGGCCATGGCAACCCATGAACTCAGGGGCCGTGGATGGCCACGCTGCGCTCGCCATGACGGGAAAAAAAGCCCCTGTGCGGCGCTCGCAATAACGAGGCGCGCCCACGCGGGGCATCAGGAATTGATCTGGCCCCAGGCTTTGTCCAGCCGCTTGGCGCTGACCGGTTGCGGTGTGCGCAGCTCTTGCGCAAAAAAGCTAACCCGCAATTCTTCGAGCAACCAGCGGTATTCCTGCATGCGGCTGTCAACAGCGCCCTTGCGTTCGGCCACCAGCCGCCAGTAGCGTTGCTCCAGCGGCCGCAGTTCGGCCAGGCGCGCCGCGTCTCTGGCCGGGTCGGCCCGCCATTTGTCCAGTCGCTGGGTAATAGCTTTGAGGTAGCGCGCAAAGTGCTGCAGCTGGGGGTACGGTGTGCTGCTGAGAAATCGCTTGGGAACCAGGCGCTGCAATTGCTGGGCCGCGTCGGCCGCCGCGTCGGCCGCGTTTTTGCTGTCCTTGATCTTGCGCTGCGCCGCCGCGAACTCCACCAAGATGGCGCCGGCCAGTCGGGCGACTTCAGTGGCGATCAGGGTCAGGCGGGCGCGGCCTTCTTCGACACGTTTTTTAAATTGCGGCTCGTCGCTGGGCAAGGGATCGAGCAAAAAGGCCCGGTCCAGCGCGACTTCCAGAATCTGCTCGCGCAGCTCTTCGAGCGTGCCGCCGCCAGTGTTGTCGGCCGCACGGCCGACCAGCATGAAGGCGGTCGCCATTTTTTGCAGGTCGGGAATGTTTTTTTCGAGGTATTTCAGCGCATCCTTGATCTGCAGCGCAAACAGCCGGCGCAAACCGGCCCGGTGCTTGAGCGCGGCCACATCGGGCTCGTCAAACACCTCCATGGTGACCGCGTCGCCCAGATCGATCAGGGCCGGAAAACCGATCAGGGTCTGCTGACCCTTGCGGATTTCCATCAGCTCCGGAAGTTCGCCAAAGGTCCAGCTGGTGTAGCGCTGCGCCTCGGTGACCGCAGGCCTGGCTGGCGGCGCTGCGCTCGCAGCCACCTTGACGGCCTGGCCGCCCGCCGGTGTGGGCGGCTCGGCTGCAACAGCGCGGGTTTTGAGCCCGGCCAGCGCCTGGAAGGCGCCGCGCGCCTGCGAGCCCAGCTCGCCCTTGAGCGCTGCAAGGTTGCGGCCCGTACCGAGCTGGCGTCCGTGCTCGTCGAGCACCCGAAAGTTCATGAACAGGTGGGGGGCCAGCATGTCCAGCTTCATGTCGTTGCGCTTGATGTCCAGCGAGGTGGCGTCGCGCACCCACTTGAGCACCGCGTCGGTGAGCGAGCCGGCGCCCCACTTTTGCGGCAAGAGCAAATCGGTGGCCATGCGGGCGGCCGTCTCGGGCAAGGGCACCAGGCGCGAGCGCGGGCGCTGATGCAGCGTCTTGATCAGGGCCTGAATCTTGTCCTTGAGCATGCCGGGCACCAGCCACTCGCAGCGCTCTTCGTTGACCTGGTTGAGCGCAAACAGCGGCAGCTCCACAGTCACGCCATCGCGGGCGTCGCCCGGCTCGTGCAAGTAGGTGGCCAGGCAGTCCACGCCGCCCAGCCGCAGGGTGCGGGGAAAGGACTGCGTGGTGATGCCGGCGGCCTCGTGGCGCATCAACTCTTCGCGGGTCAACAGCAGCAGCTTGGGCTGCTTTTTGACTTCGTCCTTGTACCAGTGCTCGCAGGCAGCGCCGGTGCACATGTCGGCGGGCAATTGCTGGTCGTAAAACGCGTAGATCAGCTCCTCGTCGACCAGCACGTCTTGCCGGCGCGCCTTGTGCTCGATGTCCTGCACCTGGGTGATCAGCTTTTGGTTGGCACTCAAGAAAGGTAGTTTGGTGTCCCAGTGGCCAGCCACCAGAGCTTCGCGAATAAAAATCTCGCGGGCACCGACCGGGTCGACCCGACCAAAATTGACGCGCCTGCCGTTGTAGATCACCAGGCCGTAGAGCGTGGCGCGCTCCAGCGCGGTGACCTGCGCGGCCTTTTTTTCCCAGTGCGGATCGAGCAGCTGCTTTTTGAGCAAATGGCCCGCCACTTGCTCCACCCACTGGGGCTCGATGTTGGCAATGCCACGGCCAAACAGACGCGTGGTTTCCACCAGCTCGGCGGCGACGATCCAGCGCCCCGGCTTCTTGCTGAGCCTGGCGCCGGGGTGGCGGTAAAAACGGATGCCACGCGCGCCCAGGTAGCCCTCTTCTTCTTCGCTCTTGACGCCCAGATTGCCCAGCAGACCGCAGAGCATGGACAGGTGCAGCTGCTCGTAGCTGGCCGGCCGGTCGTTGAGCTGCCAGCCCTGCTCACCGATGACGCTGTGCAGCTGCGAATGGATGTCGCGCCACTCCCGAACACGGCGGATGTTGATGTAGTTCTCGCGCAGCAGGTTTTCGTACTGGCGGTTGGAGATTTTATGGGTGGGCTGCGCCACCGAGGCCGGAGCGCCCCTCCCCCTGCTCTCCCCCAGCGTAGGAGGGAGCGAAGCCGATGGGGGGGGAACTCTGCTTCCTGCCCCTCTGGGCGAGGGTTGCGGAGGGGGCTGCCCGCCGCGCGAATCACCGAGCCACTTCCACAACTTCAAATAGCCGCTGAATTCGCTTTTCTCATCATCAAACTTGGCATGCGCCTGATCGGCCTGGGCCTGCTTGTCCATCGGACGGTCGCGCACGTCCTGCACGCTCAAGGCGCTGGCAATCACCAGCACCTCGTCGAGCGACTGGCGCTCGCGCGCCTCCAGAATCATGCGACCCACGCGCGGGTCCAGCGGCAGCTTGGCCAGGGTGTGGCCGACCGGCGTGAGGTGGTTGTTGTCGTCCACCGCGCCCAGTTCGTTGAGCAACTGGTAGCCGTCGGCAATGGCGCGGCGCTGGGGCGGCTCGATGAACTCGAAGTCTTCCACCGCGCCCAGCCGCAAGGCCTTCATGCGCAAGATCACCGCCGCCAGTGAGCTGCGCAAGATTTCGGGGTCGGTAAAACGCGGCCGACCCAAAAAGTCGGGCTCGTCGTACAGCCGGATGCAAATGCCGTCGGCCACGCGGCCGCAGCGCCCAGCCCGCTGGTTGGCCGCCGCCTGCGAGATCGGCTCGACCATCAGCTGCTCGACCTTGCTTCTGAAGCTGTAGCGCTTGACGCGGGCGGTGCCGGCGTCGATCACGTAGCGAATGCCAGGCACCGTCAATGACGTCTCAGCCACGTTGGTGGCCAGCACAATGCGGCGGCCGCCATGGCCTTCAAAAATCCGGTCCTGCTCAGCCTGGCTCAGCCGGGCAAAGAGCGGCAAGACCTCGGCATTACGCAGCAGCGGCTGGTGGCTCAGGTGCTTGCGCAAGTGATCGGCCGCCTCGCGGATTTCGCGCTCGCCGGGTAAAAAAATCAAAATGTCGCCAGCACTGTGCGGGCTGCGCCAGAGCTCGTCCACCGCGTCGGCGATCGCGTCATTGAGGTCGTACTCACGCGACTCCTCAAACGGACGGTAGCGCTGCTCGACCGGGAACATGCGTCCCGACACCATGATCACCGGCGCCGGCGTGACCACCCGCCCGACGCCGCCAGGGCCCGTGCGGCTGGCGGCAAAGTAGTCGGCAAAGCGCTGCGCGTCAATCGTGGCCGAGGTGATGATGACCTTCAGGTCAGGCCGACGCGGCAGCAGCTGGCGCAAATAGCCGAGCAAAAAGTCGATATTCAGGCTGCGCTCGTGGGCTTCGTCAATGATGAGGGTGTCGTAAGCCCTGAGCAGCGGATCGGTCTGGGTCTCAGCCAGCAAGATGCCGTCGGTCATGAGCTTGACCGAGGCGTCACGGCTCAAACGGTCTTGAAAGCGCACCTTGTAGCCCACCACCTCGCCCAGCGGTGTCTTGAGCTCGTCGGCAATGCGCTTGGCCACACTGGAGGCGGCAATACGGCGGGGCTGTGTGTGGCCGATCAGCTGGCCGCGCTCGCCCGGTCTGGCGTTGAGTTTGCCGCGGCCCATGGCCAGCGCGATCTTGGGCAACTGGGTGGTCTTGCCCGAGCCGGTTTCACCGCAGACGATGACCACCTGGTGACCGGCAATGGCGGCGGTGATTTCGTCACGCCGGCTTGACACGGGCAGCGACTCGGGGAACTCAATGGTCAGGGATGGCGGGGAAATGGCAGACAAGCGAGCAACTTAGGTGAAAATCGGCGACCGGGTTTTGAAAAAAGCCTCCAAACTCCAAAGAAGCCATGTCAGCAGTTTTCAATTTTACCTTCGTGCCCTGGTTTCGCTCGGTCGCGCCTTATATTCATTTGCACCGTGGCAAGACCTTCGTGGTGGGCATGGCTGGCGAGGCGATTGCCGCGGGCAAGTTGCAGCACATTGCGCAAGACCTGGCGCTGATTCAAAGCATGGGCGTGAAGATCGTCCTGGTGCACGGCTTTCGCCCACAGGTCAACGAACAACTCGCTGCCAAGGGCCACAGCGCGCAGTACTCGCACGGCATGCGCATCACCGATTCGGTCTCGCTCGACTGCGCGCAGGAAGCGGCCGGCCAGTTGCGCTACGAAATCGAGGCCGCCTTCAGCCAGGGCCTGCCCAACACCCCGATGGCG
>CAIMVC010000044.1 GCA_903844825.1 uncultured Burkholderiales bacterium
AACGCCCGAGCTGACCACCACCGCGTTGAGCTCAGCGCCGGAGAAAAACTCTGACGGTCGACCTGCGGTGGCCACCAAGGTGGGACGTGCCAAGATCTCGTTGCGAGCACTGTTGATGTTGAAAATGTTCAGGCTGTAGCGCACCGACGGTATAGAAATCAAGCGCGTGATGGCGGAGGTTTGCGTGGTTTCGCCTGTACTGCTGGTATTGGTTTGGTTTCTCCTTGTGAAAGCGGGATCGCTCGGCCCGCCAAACTGTAGCTGCAAGCCCCTGAGCAGGTTCATGCCCTGCTGGTTGGAATAGTCCTCTTCGGTGGAGATGATGACCACATCCACCACCACCATTTTGTCCATGCCGGGCGCCCCGGGCGGGGGGAGCTGACCAGGCTGGCCAGGCATGCCAAAGCCGCCGCCAGGTGCGCCAAAGCCGCCGCCAGGCGCGCCAAAACCTCCGCCGGGGGCGCCAAAGCCGCCGCCAGGCGAAGCACCAAACTGGGTTTTGAGCATTGCCGGGTTGTTGTGCACGCCCTGCCAGTCGCTTAGTCGGCGCTCCACAAAGCTGCGGGTTGAGGGCGAGGCCTTGTCTTTGAGCTGTTCAAAGTAAGCGTGCGCTTTGAAGGGCTCGCCAACGGCCGCCATAATGACCGAGGCATTGCGAATTTCCACTTGGGTCTTCACGCCGCCCATGGCTTCCAGCGCATTGATGGCACCAGCCGCTAGGTCTGGCGAGCCTGAGCGGTAAGCCGCATAGGCAAAGGCGTTGAGCACATCGGCGTCGTCGGGGCGCAGGTACATGGCCTCGGCCAGGTCTAGTCTGGCCTGATCAAACCTGGAAGTGTCGATGTGCAGCAGGCCCGACAGCAGGTGGGCCTGCCAGTTGGACTCGTCAAAGCGTATAGCTTGCTGGTAACCCTGCGCGGCCAATTCGTAGGAACTGCCGCCGCCCTCGCGCGCTTGCAGATGGTAGATCAAGCCGTTGACCAAGTGGTAATAGGAGCGATCCACCCTCAGGCGCAAGGCGGCATTAATTTTTTCCGAGGCTTTTTTGAACTTTTTTTCCTGAATCAAAGCAATGGCTTCGCGGGCCAAAACGTCAGATTCGGTCGTCGGTGTGGCCATGGCGTCGGCAATGGCAATGTCTTTGGCTGTGCGCTCTATCAGCAAGCGCTGCGGCGCAGCTTGCAGGCCTTGTCTCTGATTGTCAGCCGCCATCAAAGCGCAAGGAAAAGCGACAGCCAGGGCGGCGAGCAAAAGAAGGCGTTGGAGCGCAAAGCGCATATTCGTGGTCTAAACGGGGGGCGTAAAAGATTTCATCAGCCGCCCAGGGTGCCCATTTGGGCCAGGGCGTTGCGAATGGGCTCGGCTAAAACTGAGTGCTGGCCCGCAAAAATGCCGGAGGTGGTAATCAGCACGGTGAGCATCAGGCTCACGCCGCAGGTCACCCCTCCCACCCAAGTGACCATTTTGCTCAGGGGATTTTGCAGCCAACCGAAGAGCGTCAAAAAGAACAAGGCCGTGAAGATGGCGTACCAGTAGAACGTGGGCAGCTTGACCATGCTGGCCGAGATCCTGGCCTCGCGCAGGTCGTTGAGCTGGTTGACTGACTGGATGATCTCCGAGCGCGCCACCTGCTGCTCGGGCGTCTGTGGCTCGAGCTGCTTGGAGATGGTGGATATCACGCGCAGGTCTTCGCTGGCGGTGCTCGCCCGCTCGCCCTTTGCAAGCACCGGCCACTCATCATTGACCAAGTGCGCGGCATAGGCGCGCAGCACCAAGCGCATGGCGTCGGTGTCGTCGGTGGCAAAGGACTCATAAGCGCGGTCCATCTTGAGCATGACGGTGGCCTCGCGCGAGACGATGTCCTC
>CAIMVC010000045.1 GCA_903844825.1 uncultured Burkholderiales bacterium
AAGCTCTCGAGCTGGGTCCAGCCCTGCCAAGCGGTTGAAAAAGGGCATTTATGACCGCTGGCCTTGAGCTTGGCAGCCGCCAGTGCCACTTCGGGCCAGGTGGCGGGTGCTTTCTCGGGGTCAAGCCCGGCGGCCTTGAAGGCGTCCTTGTTGTAATAAAACACGGTGGTCGAGCTGTTGAAGGGAAAGCTCAGCATCTGGCCATTGGGCGCGGTGTAGTAACCCGCCACCGCCGAAACGTAGGCATTCGGGTCAAACTTCTGGCCAGCGTCCTTCATGACCTGGGCCACGGGAACAATCGCGGTTTTGCTGGCCATCATGGTGGCGGTGCCGACTTCAAATACCTGCAGGATGGTTGGCGCATTGCCGGCCCTGAAGGCGGCCACGGCAGCCGTCATGGATTCGTCGTAGCTGCCCTTGAAGGTGGGCACGATCTTGTAGTCTTTCTGGCTGGCGTTGAAGTCCCGGGCCAGGTCGTTGACCCACTCGTTGTTGACCGCCGTCATGGAGTGCCACCACTGGATTTCGGTCTGGGCCTGGCTGAGCAGCGGTGCGGCGAGCGTGCAGGCCGCCAGGGTCAATGCTGTCAAACGTATTTTCATGAGAACTCCTTGAGAGATGGGCATCAAGCCCGCAAAGGTAATAAATGCAGATAAACAGCGCCAATCGAGTGGATGCATCCTGCTATTGGCCCAGGACGTTTCGGCACGGTCAACGAGTCGCCGCGAGGGTAAACCCTTGTTCAGCTTAGTTTGTCTGTGTGACAAGGGCATTAAACCGGTTTGCGGAGGTTCCAACAACCGGGGTTTCCATAGGGCTGAACGCCTGCCGCCCAGGGCTGAGAAGGGGGCTGCGGTAACATTCGCCTCTCAGGGGGTTCCCCCCGCAGCCGTCGAAATTTCGCAGATGAATGCTCCTACCTCGCTTGAACAACTGAACGCTTTTGCTCCGCTGGCTGGCCCCGGCGATACGGCCGAGCAGTCACGCATCCGCGAAATTCCCTACAACTACACCTCGTTTTCCGACCGCGAGGTGGTGATCCGTCTGCTGGGCTTGCCCGCCTGGGATCTGCTGAACCGGTTGCGCGACGAGCGTCGCACCGGCCGGTCGGCCCGCATGCTCTATGAAGTGCTGGGCGACATCTGGGTGGTCCAGCGCAATCCGTACTTGCAAGATGATCTGCTGGACAACCCCAAGCGGCGAAAGCTGCTGGTCGATGCCTTGCAGCATCGCCTGGGCGAGGTGCAAAAGCGGCGCACGCCGGACGCCGCCGCCGAGCGTGACGCGATTGTGGGTGAGTTGCTGCAGGCCGCACGCGCAGCCGTCGAGCGCTTTTCCGAGTCCTTCACCGCCATGGCCGAGTTGCGCCGCCAGACCGAGCGCAAACTGCGCAAGTGCACGCAAAAAGACAACATCAAGTTTGATGGTCTCTCGCGTGTCTCGCATGTGACGGACGCCACTGACTGGCGGGTCGAATACCCCTTCGTCGTGCTCACGCCCGACACCGAGGTCGAAATGGCCGGTCTGGTCAAGGGCTGTATTGAGCTGGGCCTGACCATCGTGCCGCGCGGCGGTGGCACTGGCTACACCGGGGGGGCGATTCCACTGAGCTGGAAATCAGCAGTGATCAACACCGAAAAGCTCGAAGCCATGACCGAGGTCGAGCACGTCGCGCTGCCGGGTCTGGCCGAGCCCGTGGCCACTGTCTGGACCGAGGCGGGCGTGGTCACGCAGCGCGTGGCCGATGCGGCGGACCGGGCGGGCTTTGTTTTTGCAGTAGACCCGACGTCTGCCGAGGCCTCCTGCATTGGCGGGAACATCGCCATGAACGCCGGTGGCAAGAAAGCCGTGCTTTGGGGCACCGCCCTGGACAACCTGGCGTCCTGGCGGATGGTGACACCGCAGGCGCAGTGGCTGGAGGTGGTGCGCCTGAACCACAACCTGGGCAAAATTCATGATGCCGAAGTGGCCAGTTTTGAGCTCAATTACTTCGAAGCCGACGGCAAGACGCCGGTGCGCACCGAGCGCCTGGATATTCCGGGCAAGCGCTTTCGCAAGGAAGGCCTGGGCAAAGACGTCACCGACAAGTTTCTCAGCGGTCTGCCAGGCATCCAGAAGGAGGGCTGCGACGGCCTGATCACCAGCGCCCGCTGGATCGTGCACCGCATGCCAGCCCACACCCGCACCGTCTGCCTGGAGTTTTTTGGCAATGCCAGGGATGCAGTGCCCAGCATTGTCGAGATCAAGGACTTCATGTTCGCCGAGCAAAAGCGCGGCGGC
>CAIMVC010000046.1 GCA_903844825.1 uncultured Burkholderiales bacterium
GCGACCAGTTCCTTGCCCGAGCCCGACTCGCCCGTGATCATCACGGTCACATTGCTTTGGCTTAGACGGCCGATGGCCCGAAAAACGTCTTGCATCGCCGGCGCCTGGCCCAGCATTTCGGGGGCCTCGGCCATGCGCTCTTCGGCAACTTCTTCGCGCTGGCTTTCTTCCACCGCACGGCGAATCAGCTCGACCGCCTTGGGCAGGTCAAAAGGCTTGGGCAGGTACTCAAACGCCCCGCCCTGAAAAGCCGACACCGCACTGTCCAGGTCAGAAAACGCCGTCATGATGATCACCGGCAAACCCGGCAACTTGCCCTTGACGGCTTCGAGCAAATCCAGGCCCGAGCCGCCCGGCATGCGAATGTCGCTGACCAGCACCTGCGGGCCGTCATCGTCGGCCGCCTTCTCCAGCGCGGCCAGCACCTCCCGCGGGTTGGTGAAGCTGCGGGTCGGCAGGCCTTCGCGCAGCAAGGCCTTTTCCAGAACAAACCGGATGGACTGGTCATCATCAACAATCCAGATCGGTTTCATGCTGCGGTCCCTTTTAGTCGACTCTATATTGGTGGGACGGACTTCAATCTCAAGCCCAGGCTCAAGCTCAGGGCAATGGAATCAATAGCTTGAAGTCCGTACGGCCCGGCACACTGTCGCACTCGATCAAACCGTGATGTTGCTGAACAAAGGTTTGCGCCAATGTCAGTCCCAGCCCGGAACCGCCTTCACGCCCCGACACCAGGGGATAAAAAATTCGGTCTTTGATGGAGTCCGGCACGCCCGGCCCATTGTCAATGACATGCAATTCCAGTGCCAAGCGATAGCGTTGTTTACCAAAAGTTACTTGCCGCGCAATGCGCGTCTTGAAAGCGATCTGCCCGGTGCCCGCCAGCACCTGATCGGCCAGGGCCTGCGAGGCGTTGTGCGCGATATTGAGCACGGCTTGAATGAGCTGCTCGCGGTCACCCCGAAATTCGGGGATGGAGGTGTCGTAGTCACGCACCACCTTCAGCCCCTTCGGAAACTCAGCCAGGATCAGCGAGCGAACGCGCTCGCAGACCTCATGAATATTGACATCTCCCACCAGATGCGGGCGCCGGTGGGGCGCCAGCAGTCGGTCGACCAGCGATTGCAGTCGGTCGGCCTCATGGATGATGACCTGGGTGTACTCGATCAGGTCCTTCGACTCGATTTCCATCTGCAGCAGTTGGGCCGCACCGCGGATGCCACCGAGCGGGTTCTTGATCTCGTGAGCCAGGTTGCGAATCAGCTCCTTGTTGGCCTGCGCCTGGTCAAGCAAACGCTCTTCGCGGTCCTGTTTGGCTTGCTGCTCGAGTGGCAACATCTCGACGATGACTTCGCCCGCCACATCCGTCTGCGCAACGACCACGTGCACCGGCAGCGGCTCGTAACTCGCACGCCTGAGCCAGGCGTCATAGCGCAAGGCGGCAAACTCATTGCTGCCCGCACCTTCCAGGGCATTTTGCAAAATGACAGGTTCAGTGAAACATTCGGACAGTTGCGAGCCTTCGATGGTCCGGCGCGAGCTACCCAGCGCGCCTTCCAGCGCGGCATTGGCAAACACGACCGCCCCATCGGTGCGTACCACGGCCACCAGCGTGGCCAGCAAATCGAAAGCCTGAAAGCGCGGAGCTGCCGAGGCGGGGGGCTTGGAAGGGAGGGGCTTGTTCAAGGGGTCTATTTTGACCGATCCAGCCAGCGCCCGGCGAATCAGCAAGGGCAACGGCGCGCGGCGAGTCGCTCAGGGCGGCGCCGGCAAGCGCGCCAACTCCCGTTTCAAGCTGGCGATGTCGCTCTGATCGCGCGCCATGGCCGCCTTGAGCTCGGAAACACGGTCCAGGTAGCGCTGATGGTTGCGAGACTCAATGCCCTGCTTGTCGGGCTCACCCCCGTTGAACTCTTTTTGCAACTGCGCCAGGCGCGCCTCGGCGCGCTTTAACTCGGCATCCAGAATCAGGCGAGCGTCAGCATCGCGCGCGCGCTGCTCGGCGGCGGGTCGGGCTTCCGATCGGGCCTCGGCTCGGGCGAGCGGGGCGAGAGGGGCTGCCGGGTTGACCGGGACCGCCGCGGCTGAAGCGGCCGGTCTGGCGACCTGCGTGCCTGGCACCACCGTCACATACCCACCCTCTACGAGAACGCAGCCACGCAGCTGCGCCTGCCGGGCATCGTTGAGGTATTCGTTGCCGCAGCGGTAAATCTGCGCCTGCGCGCCGGCATTCAAGCCAAAAAAGAGCAGAAAAAGAAACCCCAAACCTGTTGACCTGCGCATGGTCTGAATCTCCCTGATGAGCCGTCTAGGCCGAGGCGCCCCCGGACCGGAGACATCATAAAACCCAACGAGCAGTATGAGCCTAGCTCAGGCATCAGCGCCGATGGTGGCCGTCGACACCGCAAAAAAAAGACGGCCGAAGCCGTCTTTTTTGCACCGGGCACCTGCTGGTGCCGGCCCTTACCGCCTGCTGCTTACAGCGAGTAGTACATGTCGTATTCGACAGGGTGTGGCGCCATGCGAAAGCGTGTGACTTCGCCCATTTTCAGCTCGATGTAGGCATCGAGCATGGAGTCGGAGAAAACACCGCCACGCGTCAGGAAGCCACGGTCCTTGTCCAGGTAGTCCAGCGCCTGGTCCAGGCTGTGGCAAACGGTGGGCACCAGTTTGTCTTCTTCCGGTGGCAGGTGGTAGAGGTCCTTGGTGGCGGCTTCGCCCGGATGGATTTTGTTTTCCACGCCGTCCAGACCGGCCATCATCAGCGCCGAGAAGCACAGATAAGGGTTGGCCGATGGATCTGGGAAACGCGCCTCGATACGGCGACCTTTCGGGTTGGCCACGTACGGAATACGGATCGAGGCCGAGCGGTTACGCGCCGAGTACGCCAGTTTGACCGGTGCCTCATAGCCAGGAACCAGCCGCTTATAGCTGTTGGTGCCAGGGTTGGTGATGGCATTCAGGGCACGGGCGTGCTTGATGATGCCGCCGATGTAATACAGGGCGAAATCGCTCAGGCCAGCGTAGCCGTCGCCTGCGAACAGGTTCTTGCCATCTTTCCAGATCGACTGGTGAACGTGCATGCCGGAGCCGTTGTCGCCAGCGTAGGGTTTGGGCATGAAGGTGGCAGTCTTGCCGTAGGCATTGGCCAC
>CAIMVC010000047.1 GCA_903844825.1 uncultured Burkholderiales bacterium
GGCGCCGGGCTGCCGCAACCGCGACACCGCCGCGCTTGCTCATTTTGCAAATCGAGCGCATTCTTGAAGGCATTTTTTAGGGGACTTGGATGCGTCAATTTCGGGCCTGGGTGCCAAGGTATCAGAGGTGGTTCTGGAGCGTCTTGTGGGCCACTGGCTTGCCGGGCTTGTGTCTGATGGCCGCTCAGGCGCAGGCTGCGGCCCCGGCGGCCAATGCTCGCCCGGTCGCGCAGGCACAGGTGGCGATCGAGGCGCTGAGTCGGGCGCATGCCGCTGTGGTGGGCGTTCGCGTGACGGCTGCAGAGGGCGCTCGTTCCATTGCCACCCTGGGGCCGCAGCGCCAGGGCTCGGGCGTGGTCATCGGGGCGGACGGGCTGATCCTGACCATCGGTTACCTGATGCTGGAGGCTCAGACGATCGAAATCATCACGCAAGACAACAAGGCGCTGCCCGCCGTCGCCGTCGGCTACGACATCGCGACCGGCTTTGGTTTGGTGCGCCCGCTGCTGCCACTGGCAGGGGTCCAGCCGGTGCGTCTGGGCAGCCCGCAGCAGCTGGTGCCGGGCGAGCCACTGATGGCGTCGGTAGGCGCCACGGCCGATGGCGAGTCGGCCGATGTGAGCATGACCCGACTGGTTGGCCAGCGCGCCTTCACTGGCTCGTGGGAGTACCACATTGACGGCGCCTTGTTCACCAGCCCACCCGTGAGCGCCGGCAGCGGCAACCACAGTGGCGCCGCGTTGTTCAATCAAAGTGGTGAGTTGCAAGGCATCGGCTCGCTGCTGGTGATGGACGCGGCCGGTGGCAGCCGGCGACAGCCGGGCAATATGTTTGTGCCAGTCGACCTGCTCAAGCCGATTTTGTCGGAACTGCAACAGTCGGGTAGCAGCAGCGCGAGTCACCGGCCCTGGCTGGGCCTGACATCCACGGACCAGGGCGGGCGGGTGCAGATTGTTCGCGTCAGTGAGGGCAGCCCGGCACAGACAGCCGGCTTGCAAGCTGGCGACGTGGTGCTGTCGGTCGATGACAGCAAGGTCACCACCCTGGAAGCCTTCTACAAAAAGCTGTGGGACAGGCCAACCCCAGTCGCACCCGTGAAGCTGACGGTGCTGCAGGGCGCCGACATCCGGACCCTGATGGTCACACCCACCGACAGGATGCAGACGCTTCAAAAGCCTTCGGGCATCTAACCTTGCCAGGGCTGGCTAGTTGCTGGCAAGACCTTGCGCCGCGGTGGGGTAGCGCAGGCGGATGCGCAGTTCGCGCTTCATGCGCTGGTTGCTCAGGCGCCTTGACTCGCCCATAAAGCTCAGCAGCATCAAAGGCAGTTGCGCTTTGGCCTGCGTGCGGGGCAGGCGTGGCGGGCGCGGCAAGCCATAGAGGTCGGCTGCCAGGTCAAAGTAGTCGCCCATCTTGAGGTCGGTGTCGTCGCTGACGTTGGTGCTGCGCTGCGGCTTGCCCCGCCACAACGCGGCCACGCAGGCGCGCGCCAGGTCGTCGGCATGAATGTGATTGGTGTAGACGTCGTCCTCGGCGACCATCACCGGCGTGCCCTTGAGCAGCCGGGCGCGCGGTGTGCCGCCGTCACGGTCGGGGGCGTAGATGCCGGGGATCCTCAAGGTGTGCACGCGCGTGCCGGTGCTGCGCCCAAAAAACCGCAGTTGCTGCTCGGCGTCGACCCGCCTGTGGGCGCGCGGCGTCTGCGGGTTCACGCGGGCGGCTTCATCGACCCAGGCGCCGGCGCAGTCGCCATAGACGCCGCTGGTCGAGCCATAGACCAGCGCCTGCGGCAAACCCCGCTGGCTCAGGGCATGCAGTAGCGCGCGCGTGCGCGGGTCGCGCTGCCAATTTTGTAAATTGTCGCTGGGCGGCGGTGCCAGGTGAACGACGCGCGTGCCCAGCCCGGCGAGCCGGCGCAGGCTGGCGGGCTGGTCAAGGTTGCCCAACAGGGGGGTGATGCCTTGCGCCCTGAGGGTCGCGACCCGCTCCGTCGACGAGGTCAGCGCCAGCAGTCGAACCCGTTTTGGCAATTGCCCGGCCACGCGCAGACCGACATCGCCACAACCGACGATCAGCACACGTTCGCGCCGAAAGCGCGAGGGCAAGGCGCCGGGACGCGTTGCATACAAGCTGGGATGGGGGCTTCGATTTGAGGGCAAAATTGACGACCTGACTGACAGCCGCCGCCCGCCAAGCGCTGCAGCCCTGCCTGATAACCAAAAACCAGATACCCCGAGGATACCAATATGAGTTTTAACGTGACCGTGCAGCCCAGCGGACGCAGCTTCAGCGCCAACCCGGACGAAGCCCTGCTGGCTGCCGCCATACGCCAGGGGATCGGTCTGCCCTACGGCTGCAAGGATGGCGCTTGCGGTTCCTGCAAATGCAAAAAGCTCGAAGGCAGCGTGGTGCATGGCCCGCATCAGGCCAAAGCCTTGTCGGCAGACGAAGAGGCCCAGGGCTTTGTGCTGACCTGCTGCGCCGTGGCGCAAAGCGACGTGGTGCTCGAGTCGCGACAGGTCGCAGATGAAAATGCGTTCCCGGTTCGCAAGATGCCGGCCCGCGTGGCCAGCATGACGCGCGTTTCGGCGGACGTGATGACCCTGCGCCTGCAGTTGCCGGCCAACGAAGCCTTCAAGTACCACGCGGGCCAGTATGTGGAGTTTTTGCTGCGCGACGGTGACCGCCGCAGCTACTCGATGGCCAACGCACCCCACACCCAGGCCGAGACACCGGGCATTGAGTTGCATTTGCGCCACATGCCCGGGGGCAAGTTCACCGACCAGGTGTTTGGCACGATGAAAGAAAAAGATATTCTGCGCATTGAGGGGCCTTACGGCAGCTTTTTCCTGCGCGAGGACAGCCTCAAACCGATCATCCTGCTGGCGTCCGGCACGGGCTTTGCCCCGATCAAGGCGCTGATCGAGCACATGCAGTTCAAGTCCATCCAAAGGCCTGCGGTGCTTTACTGGGGCGGTCGCCGGCCCGCCGACTTGTACCTGCACGAATGGGCTCAGGCCCGTGCGGCCGAGATGCCCAACCTGCGCTACGTGCCGGTGGTGTCCGACGCCCTGCCAGAGGACCACTGGACGGGGCGCACCGGCTTTGTGCACCGGGCGGTGCTGCAGGACTTTGCCGATCTGTCGGGCCACCAGGTGTATGCCTGCGGAGCGCCCATCGTGATCGATTCAGCCAAAGCCGACTATGTGGCCCAGGCCGGTCTGCCCGAAGACGAGTTTTTTGCCGATTCGTTCATCACCGAAGCTGACAAGGCCAAGGCACTGGCCTGATGCCCGCTTACCCCTTTATCTACGCCCCACGCACTGACCCCATGACACATCACCAGCTCACTTTGCCGAGCCGAACTCTGTCCAGGACAAGGCGCCTGCTGTGCAGCGCCCTGCTTGGCAGCTTGGCCCTGGGCGGGGCCACCAGCGCCCTGGCCCAGACCCGCGTCATGCGCATCGTGGTGCCTTACGCGCCGGGCGGGCCTATCGACGTGACTGCACGTCTTCTGGCCGAGAGGGTCAAGGACACCCTGGGTACGGTCATCATTGAAAACCGCCCGGGTGGCGGCGGCAATATTGGAGCCGACGCGGTGGCCAAGGCAGCGCCTGACGGCCTGACCATCGGTATCGCGGCGGTCGCCACGCATGCCATCAACCCGTGGCTGTACAGCAAGATGCCCTACAACGCGGCCACCGACTTTGCGTCCATCACGCAAATGCTGCGTGTGCCGAACGTGCTGGTGATCAACGCCGAGATCGCTCAGCGCCTGAAGATCAATTCGGTGGCCGACCTGATCGCCTACGCCAAAGCCAACCCGGCCAAACTCAACTACGCCAGCGGCGGCAACGGCAGCGCGGGTCATCTGGCCGGTGAAATGTTCAAGAAGGAAGCCGGTATTTTTGCCGTTCATATTCCCTACAACGGCGGTAATCCGGCGCAGCTGGCGCTGCTCGCGGGTCAGGTCGATTTCAACTTCGATAACCTCGCCACGGCGTCAGCCAACATCAGGTCGGGCAAGCTCAAGGCGCTGGCGGTGACCACAGCGCAACGCAGCACCGTTCTGCCGGAAATTCCGACCGTGGCCGAAACGCTCAAGGGCTTTGAGATCGACACCTGGTGGGGTCTGGTAGCGCCGGCTGGCACACCGCGCGACGTGCTTGCCAAACTGCACCAGGCGTATGCCGCAGCGCTCAATTCTCCCGAGGTCAAAGCGCGGTTTGCCACCCTCATGGCCGAGCCGGTCGGCAACACGCCGGAGCAGTTTGGCGAGTTCATGCGCCAGGAACTGAGCAAGTACGAGAAGGTGGTGAAGGCATCCGGGGCCAGGGTCGATTAGTCGCCTTCGCCATGAGCAAGCCCGGCGCTTGGCGAAGCGCCGGGGCGAGCCCCAAAGCGCCGCGCCTTATTCGCCCAGGTAAGCGGCCCGAACGCGTGGATCGGTGAGCAGGTCTTTGGCTGGGCCGTTCATGGTGACGATGCCGGACTCCATCACGTAGCCGCGGTCTGCAATGCCCAGCGCACGGCTGGCGTTTTGTTCGACCAGCAGTATCGTGACGCCGCGCGCGTAGACATCGCGCACCACCTCGAAGATCTTGTCAACCATGATGGGGGACAGACCCATCGACGGCTCGTCAAGCAGCAGCACCTTGGGCCGGCTCATCAAGGCCCGACCCATGGCCAGCATTTGTTGCTCGCCGCCGGACATGGTGCCGGCGAGTTGGTCTTTGCGCTCCTTCAAGCGCGGAAAAATGCCAAACACCATCTCGATGTCGCTGGCAATGTCGGCCTTGTCGGTGCGAATGTAGGCGCCCATCTGGAGGTTTTCGGTGATGGTCATGCGGGTGAACACGCCGCGACCTTCCGGCACCATCGCCAGGCCCTGCCTGACCAGGTCCCAGGCGCCCATGCCCCGGATGCTTTTACCGAGGTATTCGATATCACCCTCCACCAGCGGCAAGCTGCCGGTGATGGCTTTCATGGTGGTGGTCTTGCCTGCGCCGTTGGAGCCGATCAGCGTGACCAGCTCGCCCTCCTTGACTTCGAGGTCTACGCCCTTGACGGCCTTGATGCCGCCGTAGGCGACCTTCAGACCCTTCACTTTGAGTAGTGTGTTTGCCATGGTGTGTTGCTCCTTCAATGACCCGTACCCAGATAGGCCGTGATCACTTTTTCATCTTTTTGGACATCCGCTGGCGCGCCTTCGGCAATTTGCTTGCCGTAGTCCAGAACGGTGACGCGGTCGCACAAGCCCATCACGAGCTTGACGTCGTGCTCGATCAGCAAGATCGTGCGGTTGTCGTTGCGGATGCGGTCAATCAGCTCGCGCAGCTGCACCTTTTCGGTGGCGTTCATGCCGGCAGCGGGCTCGTCCAGCGCGATCAGCTGGGGATCGGTGGCCAGTGCGCGGGCAATTTCGAGTCGCCGCTGGTCGCCATAGCTCAGGGTTCGCGCCTTGAAGTCAGCGTATTTGGCAATGCCCACGTAGTCGAGAAGTTCGTGCGCGCGCTGCGCAATGGCCGCTTCTTCGGCCTTGAAGCCCGGCGTGCGCAGCACCGCACCGATGAGCCCCGAATGCGTGCGGATATGCCGTCCGACCATGACGTTTTCAAGCGCCGTCATTTCGGCAAAAAGACGGATGTTCTGAAAGGTGCGGGCAATGCCGGCCTTGGCCACTTCATGTACCGCGCTGGGCGTGTAGGGCTTGCCCGCCAGTTCAAAGCGGCCGGCGTCCGGGGTGTACAGGCCGGTGAGCACGTTAAAGAAGGTGGTCTTGCCTGCGCCGTTGGGACCAATCAGGCCGTAGACCTGGCCGCGCTGGATACGAATACCCACGTCGGACAAGGCTTGCAAGCCGCCAAAGCGCTTGGACACGCCGCTGACGTCCAAAATAGTTTCACTCATGACCACTCTCCTGGCGCGTGGTGGCTTTTTGAAGTGACTTGCCGTGCTCGGGCGCGGGCCACAAGCCGCGCGGCCGCGACAGCATGATGGCGATCATGGCCAGGGCAATGAGCAGCTGCCGCAGGATGGCCGAATCGAGCCGGCCATCGGTCAAGGCCTGCAAAGGACCGGCGACATGGCGCAGCACCTCAGGCAAGGCAGCCAGCAGCAAGGCGCCCAGGATGACGCCCGGCAAATGGCCAATGCCGCCTAGCACCACCATGGCCACGATCATCACCGACTCCATCAGGCTGAAGGACTCAGGCGAGACAAAGCCCTGGAAGGCTGCAAACATGGCGCCCGACACGCCGCCAAAGGTAGCGCCCATGCCAAAGGCCAGCAGCTTCATGTTGCGGGTGTTGATGCCCATGGCGCGGGCGGCGATTTCGTCTTCGCGAATGGCCATCCAGGCGCGGCCGATGCGGGAGCGCTCGAGTCGATGACAGATCACCACCGAGACGATCACCAACGCTAAAAACAGGTAGTAATAAAGCGTGACCGACGGGATCTCGAAGCCAAACACGTCCAGGGGGCGGTTGAGCTTGACACCAAAGAAGGTGATGCCGTCGATCTGGTTGATACCCTTGGGACCGTTGGTCAGGTTGATCGGACGGTCCAGGTTGTTGAGGAACACGCGAATGATCTCGCCAAAACCCAGCGTCACGATGGCCAGGTAGTCGCCACGCAGCTTGAGGGTGGGCGCGCCGAGCAGAACACCGAACAGACCCGCCAGGGCAGCTGCCAGCGGGATCACCGCCCAGATCGGCAGGTGCAGGCCGTCAGGAAAAGCCGCGGCCACCGCCGGGAAGGCTTCGGCCAGGTGGGGCGAGCCCAGCAGTGCAAACAAATACGCACCCACCGCAAAAAAAGCAACATAGCCCAGGTCAAGCAAGCCGGCATAGCCCACCACAATGTTCAGGCCCAGCGCCAGCAGCACATACAACAGCGCCATATCGACGATGCGCACCCAGGCGTTGCCGCCTTGCTGCAACAGCAGGGGCAGCACCAGCATCGCCAGGGCGGCGATCAGAAAAGTGAAGAGTCGGTTTTGTTTCATGGTCGTGGCTCCGGGGTCAGGCTCGATCCGCCACACGCTCGCCGAGCAGTCCCGAAGGCCGCAAGGTCAGCACGAAGATCAGCACGATGAACGCAAAAATATCGGAGTACTGGCTGCCCAGCACACCACCGGTCAAGGGGCCGATGTAGCCGGCACCGATCGACTCGATGAGGCCCAGCAGGATGCCGCCCAACACCGCACCACCCAGGTTGCCAATGCCGCCAAAAACCGCAGCGGTGAAGGCCTTGAGCCCCGGCAGAAAACCCATGGTGTGCTGCGCGGTGCCGTAGTTCGACGCATACATCACGCCCGCCAGTGCAGCCAGGATGGCGCCAATGATGAAGGTAGCCGAAATGACTGTGTCAGGCCTCACGCCCATGAGCGCTGCCACGCGCGGGTTCTCGGCCGTGGCCCGCATGGCACGGCCCAGCCGGGTGTAGTTGACCACGTACATGAGGATGGCCAGCGACAACGCCGTGGCACCCAGAATGAAGATCTGCGTGACCGTGATCACGGCGCCGCCGAACTCCATGGGCTGACTCGGCAACAAGGTGGGAAAGGATTTGTAGTTGGGCTTCCAGATCATCATGGCCAGGGTCTGCAGCAAGATGGACACGCCGATGGCGGTGATCAGAGGGGCCAGCTTGGGCGAGTTGCGTAGCGGCCGATAAGCAATTTTCTCAATCGCAAAATTCAGCGCCCCGCACACCACAAAGGCGATCAGCAAAGACACCAGCAGTGTCAGCCAACCGGGGCTGCCCGGCATGGCCTCTTGCATCCAGATGATGATGGTCCAGCTGGTCAGCGCGCCAACCATGAGCACTTCACCATGGGCAAAATTTATGAGGTTGATGATGCCGTACACCATGGTGTAACCCAGGGCGATCAAGGCATACATGCTGCCCAGGACCAGACCATTGATGATCTGCTGTAGCAATACGTCCATATGACTTCTCCGATTGATGTGGAATTTTTTTGCTGCAAGGCCGACACCTTGTGAGTGACGGCCTGCATAACAAAAAGCCCACCTGTCTGACCAGTCAAAAAAAACCGGCACCACCAGGTGAGCTTGAACTTAAATTGTACCGACGGTACCCCATACGAGAAGCGGGCCAGGGCGCGGGGTTTACCCTCGAAGAAGTTGCATCAAGTGGTCACGCAGCCGTCTATCAGAGGCTTTTGTATTTCATCAAGCGCACTAATGTGTTTTGATTGCAAACTCAAAGGCTTATCCTGCGTTGATCCTGTGCTGAACCCGCCCATTCGAGCGTGCGTCGCTGGGACGCACTAAGCCGATGGGTCTGGCGTCGTGCGCGCAGTCGATGCCCCTCGGGCCGCTTCATCCAGGCTGCGCAACTGGGTCAGCTTGTCAGCGATCTTGACTTCCAGACCGCGTGCCACCGGCCGGTACCAGCCGGGCTCGGGTAGGCCATCAGGCAGGTAGCTTTCGCCGGCTGCGTAGGCCTGGGGCTCGTCGTGCGCGTAGCGGTAAAGCTTGCCATGACCGAGCTCTTTCATCAGCCGTGTGGGGGCGTTGCGCAGGTGGTTGGGCACCTCGCGCGACTTGTCGCTTTTGATAAAGGCCCGTGCCTCGTTGTAGGCCTGGTAACCCGCGTTGCTCTTGGGTGCCATCGCCAGATAAATCACCGCCTGGGCAATGGCCAGTTCGCCCTCGGGGGAGCCGAGACGCTCGAAGGTGGCAGCGGCATCATTGGCGATCTGCAGCGCGCGCGGGTCGGCCAGGCCGATGTCTTCCCAGGCCATGCGGATGACTCGCCGCGACAGGTATTTGGCGTCGGCCCCGCCGTCGAGCATGCGGCATAACCAGTAAAGCGCTGCATCAGGGTGCGAGCCGCGCACGGATTTGTGCAGCGCCGAAATCTGGTCGTAAAAATTGTCGCCACCCTTGTCAAAACGCCGGGCATTGAGGGTCAGGGCGCTCTGCAAAAAATCGGCATCGACACGCTCGACGCCAGCCACCGCGGCAGCACTGGCTGTTTGCTCGAGCAAATTGAGCAATCGGCGGGCGTCCCCGTCGGCGTAACCGACCAAGGTGTTCACCGCACTGTCGTCGAGTTGGAGCTGAGGCAATTCGCGCACCTGGGCGCGGCGTGCCAGCAGACGCAGCTCATCGTCGCTGAGCACTTGCAGCACGTAGACCTGCGCACGCGACAACAGCGCCGAGTTCACTTCAAACGAGGGGTTCTCGGTGGTAGCGCCAATCAGCACCACTAAACCAGACTCAACAAAGGGCAGCAAGCCATCTTGCTGGCTCTTGTTGAAGCGATGTATTTCGTCGACAAACAAGATCGTCTTGCGACCGCGCGCCAGGTTTTGCTGGGCTTGCTCCATAGCGTTGCGGATATCTTTGACGCCCGAGAAAACCGCAGACAGCGCAATGAACTCGTAGCCAAAAGCGCTGGCCGTCAGTCGCGCCAGGGTGGTCTTGCCGACGCCCGGTGGGCCCCACAGAATCATGGAGTGCGGCCGGCCCGACTCGAAGGTCAGACGCAAGGGTTTTCCAGCGCCAATCAGATGCGACTGACCGATCACGTCGTCGAGCGTGACGGGTCGCAGCGCTTCGGCCAGCGGCGCCTGCGGCTTGCTCTCAAACAGGTCGTCAGCCACGCACGCTCCGTCTTGCTGGCATCAGGGCCGGATCACGTCCGCGCCGGCCGGCGGCTTGAACTGAAAGGCACTCGCCGGCAAGGCCGGGTTGATTTCGAACTGGGAAAAGCTCATGACCGAGCGCTGTCCAAAACTGTCCAGAATTTCAAGACCGACCAACTCCGCGCCTTGCGCCCCCGTCTTGAAACCGATGCGCAAGCTTTGCAGTTGCCCATCGCGGCTTTTAGGACTGGCCAGAACCCATTGCAGGCCAGCTGCATCGGGCTGGGCCTGCAGCTGAAAATCAGCTTCCAGCGCCCGCACATCAGAGGCGGCGGCGATGACAGCCGCGGGTGTTCCACTCAGTGCCTGGGACAGCTTGCGCGCGGTGACCTGATTCAAGTCTGGGTCATGCAGCCACAAGGTCTGTCCATCGGCAACGATGGTTTGCTCGAACGGTTTTTTGTAGCTGAACTTAAAGCGATTGGGCCGCAAGAATTCAAAGGTTCCGCTGGAGGTCTTGGCGCGAGCACCCTGACCCTCACGGGTCGGTGCGGTGACCACCTGGGTGAAGCTGGCGCGTCCGCTTTGGGTGTTCTTCAGGAAGCTGCCCAGGGTCTGCAAGCCGTCGGACGCTGGCTGCGCCAACGCGACCGTACTGGCTGAGGAACAGCAGCCGAGTAGCGCGCCGACGAGTAGCAGACGACGAATGCGATGGACGACATGAAAGGCTTCAAAGCGGTACACACTGGACTCCGGGTTGGCTTATTCAGCGCGGGCGGGGACCAGAATTTCGCGCTGACCGCTGCCCGACATGGCGCTGATCATGCCCGACTTTTCCATCTCTTCGAGCAGGCGCGCAGAACGGTTGTAGCCGATCTTGAGATGCCGCTGCACCAGCGAGATCGACGCTTTGCGGTTCTTTAAAACGACCTCGACGGCCTGGTCGTACATCGGGTCTTTTTCTCCTTCGCCGTCGCTGCCAGCGGACAGATCGCCATCGCCGTCCACCGTTCCGCCTTCGAGCACGCCTTCAACATAGTTGGGCTCACCCTGCTGCTTGAGGTAGGCCACCACACGGTGCACTTCCTCGTCACTGACAAAGGCACCATGGACCCGGATCGGGAAACCGGTGCCACTGGGCATGTACAGCATGTCACCCATGCCCAGCAGCGCCTCGGCCCCCATCTGGTCCAGGATGGTGCGGCTGTCGATCTTGCTGGAGACCTGAAAACTCAGGCGCGTCGGAATATTGGCCTTGATCAGGCCC
>CAIMVC010000048.1 GCA_903844825.1 uncultured Burkholderiales bacterium
CCATTTTGAATATGTTTTACCTGAAAACGGTTGTTAATGGTTGGTTAATTGAATGATCGCGGACCGAAATTGCCATGCGCCCAATGAAAAAACCCCGCTGAATAATTGCATTCGGCGGGGTTCAACTGGCGGAAACGGAGGGATTCGAACCCTCGATGAGGCTCTACACCCCATACTCCCTTAGCAGGGGAGCACCTTCGGCCACTCGGTCACGTTTCCTAAGCTTTAATTATCTCACGACTTTGGGCCGTATTCAGACCGCTGTCTGGTCAAGGTCGAAGGCTTTGTGCAGCGCGCGCACCGCCAGTTCCATGTATTTCTCGTCGATCACGACCGAGGTCTTGATCTCGCTGGTCGAAATCATCTGGATGTTGATGCGTTCTTCGCTCAGGCAGCGGAACATTTTGCTGGCAATCCCCACGTGGCTGCGCATGCCGATGCCAACAATGCTGACCTTGCAGATCTTGGCGTCGCCCGTGACTTCCTGCGCACCCAGAGCCGGTACGACCTGGGTCTTGAGCAGGTCGATGGCACGTGCATAGTCGTTGCGATGCACGGTGAAGCTGAAGTCGGTTTTACCGTCGCGGCTGATGTTCTGGATGATCACGTCGACTTCAATGTTGGCGTCGGCCACGGCACCCAGGATTTGGTAGGCAATGCCCGGGGTGTCGGGAACGCCGAGCACAGAAATTTTGGCTTCATCACGGTTAAACGCGATGCCCGATACGATGGCTTGTTCCATGTTTTCGTCTTCCTCAAAACTGATCAAAGTGCCTGACTTGGCTTCTTCGTTGATGTCGATATTCCAGTCGGTGAAGCTCGACAGCACACGCAGCGGCACCTTGTATTTGCCGGCAAATTCAACCGAACGGATTTGCAGGACCTTGGAGCCCATGGAGGCCATCTCGAGCATTTCCTCAAAGCTCACGGTCTGCAGGCGGCGGGCCTCGGGCACCACGCGCGGGTCGGTGGTGTAGACGCCATCGACATCGGTGTAGATCAGGCACTCGTGGGCCTTCAGGGCCGCCGCGATGGCCACGGCCGAAGTGTCCGAGCCGCCGCGCCCAAGGGTGGTGACGTTGCCGCCATCGTCGACGCCCTGAAAACCGGTGATGATGACCACCTTGCCGGCGTCCAGGTCAGCGCGCACGCGTTTATCGTCGATCGATTCGATCCGAGCCTTGGTGTAAGCGCTGTTGGTCTTGATGGTGACCTGCCAGCCGGCATAACTGACGGCCTGCATGCCCTCGGCCTGCAGCGCAATGGCCAGCAAGGCACTGGACGCCTGCTCGCCCGTGGCCGCCAGGGCGTCGAGTTCGCGGTGGTAACTGTCGTCGGCCTTGGCGGGCGCCAGTTCCTTGGCCAGGCCCAGCAGGCGGTTGGTTTCGCCACTCATGGCACTGGGCACAACGACCATCTGGTGGCCTGCGCGCGCCCATTTGGCGACGCGTTTGGCGACATTTCGAATGCGCTCGGTCGAGCCCATGGAGGTGCCGCCGTATTTATGAACGATCAAAGCCATTGCGGGATGTCAGTCAAAGAGTTTGAAGATCTTGCGCTTGTGCGAACGTGAAAACGTCTCACAGGGCAGCAGGTAAAGCCGCGCCGGGCACAACAGCAAAGCCCACGATTATAACGAGCGGCCCACCCCTAAACGGATGACGCGCTGGCAAGCTCCGGTCATGCGCCGGGTCCGTCGGGTGCAAGCCCGGTGTAGCTCAGTGCGCCGGCGTCAAGCCGCACATGACCGGCCGCCACCTTGAGATGGATGCGGTGGCCGCGCGTGCGGCAGGCCTGAATCTGGGCTAGCAATTGCTCGAGTTGCGCCGCACTCGGCCGGACCTGGTGCACGCTGGCCAGCCAGTGCCTGAGCACGTTAGCCTGCCGGGCCTTTGACAACAGTTGCAGCGCCGAAATGGCCGGCGGCTTGCCAACCCGCAGCAGGTCTTCTGCGGCCAATTCGTCCAGCAGCGTTTGGGCCTGCGCCGCGTGGCGGGCGCTGCGCGCAAAGGTTTGTCGAAACTGCGGCAACGCGTCTTGGAGTGCAGGCAGCACGCGGGCGCGCAAGCGGTTGCGGGTAAATCGTTCATCGGCGTTGCTGGGGTCGTCGACAAAAGCCACGCCCTGACGTTCCAACCATTGGCGCAGATCGCTGCCCGCTGTTTGCAGCAGGGGTCGATAAAAGCGCATGCCCGATCGTTCAAATTGCGCGGGCATCGCCGACAGCCCCGGCAGGCCGGCGCCCCGCCCCAAGGCCAGCAACAGCGTCTCGACCTGGTCGTCGGCGTGCTGGCCCAGCAGGACGCAGGTCAGCCCCGCTTGCTGCGCCGCCAAAGCCAATGCGCGGTAGCGGCTGTTGCGCGCTGCGTCTTCAGGGCTCTGGCCGCTGCGGTGGCGCGCATCGACCCGCAACACCTGCAGCGGCACACCCAGGGGGGCGCAAACGGCGGTGCAGTTTTTAACGAATTCATCGGCGGCGGCCTGCAAGCCATGGTGAACATGCAGGGCCGTGACCTGACCGGGCCAGCGCCGGGCAGCGGCCAGCAACAAGGCCGTCGAGTCGGCGCCGCCACTGAAGGCCACCGCCAGGGGTGGCACCAAGGCGTCGGCAAGGGGGCACGACTGCAGGGCCAGCAGCGCCGGATTGAGGTCTGCTGACGGGCCGGCGGATACGCCGGCTGGCTCGCGGCGGGCCGGCCGGCGAGTCGTCGGGTCAGCGGCGAGAGGCTTAACGGGATTCGGCCTTGGTGTCGGTGAAACGGCCATAGCTTTGCAGGCGTTCGTAGCGACGGTCCAGCAGTTCTTTGACCTTGAGGTCGCTGACCTGGCGGAAAGCGTCGTTCAGCGCACGCTTGAGAAACGCCGCCATCTGCTTGTGGTCCCGGTGGGCGCCACCGACCGGTTCGTTGACGATCTTGTCGATCACGCCCAAGGCCTTGAGGCGGTGCGCGGTGATGCCCAGGGCTTCGGCGGCGACTTGGGCCTGATCCGAGGTCTTCCACAAGATGGACGCGCAGCCTTCCGGGCTGATCACCGAATAGACCGAATACTGCAGCATGACCACCTGGTCGGCCACCGAGATGGCCAGCGCGCCGCCGGAGCCGCCTTCACCGATGATGGTGGTGATGATGGGCACCTCGAGCTGTGCCATTTCGAAAATGTTGCGGCCGATGGCTTCGGACTGGCCGCGCTCCTCGGCGTCGATGCCGGGGTAGGCGCCCG
>CAIMVC010000049.1 GCA_903844825.1 uncultured Burkholderiales bacterium
AGGCGCCCAAATTCGATCTTGCGGGTTCCAAATTCTTCGGTACAGTTCGGCATAGGCGGTCCTTGTTGTGATTGATGTTAGATACCAATAACAACGTGCCTTCGGGCGGGACTGCCTACCTGTTACTGTGAAATATTCGGGTTAGCGGGTCACCAGAACCGGCACGTGGGTCAGAGCCAGCACCTCGGCCGTGACACTGCCGACCACCAGGCGGGCCACGGCGCGGCGGCCGTGCGAGCCCATCACGATCAGGTCTGCGCCCTCGCTGCGGGCGGTCTGCGCGATGGCGTCGGCGGGTCTGGCGTCCTCAATCAGGCGCAGTTGCAGAGGCACTGGATGGCTGCCCTGGCTGCACAGCACCTCGACCTCCGTGTGGGCGCGGGCAGCCTGCGCGTGAGCCGCTTGCAGGTAGGCCTGAAAGCCCAACGGGTTGGTCTGGGCCAGGCCAATGAAGGGGTAAGGATCGACCACAAACAGCGCGGTCAGGCGAGCGCCGTGTTCGCGCGCCAGATCAGCCGCCAGAACGGCCGCGTGCCGCGAGGCCTCGGTGCCGTCGCAGGCCAGCAGGATGTGTTTGAACATGAGGCGGCGCCTTGTCGTTGCAGTGGGGGGAGGGGCTCAAAGACCCTCTCCAGTGTGCGCGACTGGCGGCGCCGCAAGGCCGTTTGTGAGCCGGCCAGACAGCTCCTTACCACTTGTTACGCAGTTCGCGCAGCCGCGTGAAGATGGTTTGCTCGTCCGGCGCCTGCGGCAGATCGGGGACATCTTGCCGCAGTTGTGCCAGCACGCCCGGGCTGTTCAGGCGCATGAAAGTGTTGTGTTCTTTTTCTTGCTCCAGCGTGGTCACCACCGACTCGGCCGGGTCGTGACCGCTGACCTGGGGAAGCAAGGCTTGCGCGGCGGCATTGCCGGGTTCGCGGGCCAGCGTGAAACGCAGGTTGGTTTCGATGTAGTCATGACCCGGGTAAAGCCGCGTGTTACCCGGCAAGCGCATGAGTTGCCGCGCAAAGGTTTCGTACAGTGCAGCGACGTCGCCGCCATTGTGCACATTGCCAGCGCCGGCGTTGAACAAGGTGTCGCCTGAGAACAAGGCGGGTTGCTCGGCGTGGGCGCACAGGCAGATATGGCAAAACGTATGGCCCGGCGTGTCCAGGCACTCCAGCTCGATGTGCTTGCCGACCTTGATGATGTCGCCGGCCTGCACGCCGCGGTCCATGCCGGGTATCTTGCCGCCAGCCTTGTGGTGGGCGATCACCTGGGCGCCCGTGGCGGCGACCACGGCGTCGTTGCCACCGGTGTGGTCGCGGTGTTCGTGGGTATTGAGAATTTGCGTGATCTGCCAGCCGCGCGCCTTGGCGGTCGCCAGGCATTTTTCGTGATCCAGCGGGTCAATGGCCAGGGCTTCGCCGCTGTCGGGACAGGCGATCAGGTAGTTGAAGTTGCGCAGGCTGTTGCCCGTCCAGATGCGTTCGACAATCATGGGCATTCGTTCGTGAAGATAATCGTTGCATTCTAGGAGCCTGTCAGGCCCCGTGCCTGGCGCGTCTGAAGCTGTATTGAGTTGGCACTGAAACGACGGCGGCTCGATCTTGAACGACACCGGGCCGGCCTGGTTTCCCCGCCACTTTTTTAAACGACGTTGACGCCCAGATGAAAAGCAAGACAAATACCGGCGGCCTGGTGTACTCCACGGACAGCGGCCGCATGTGCCCGGCCTGCCGCCAGCCAGTGGCCGGCTGCCTCTGCCGGGCAACGCTTCGGCCGGCCGGCGATGGTGTGGTTCGGGTGTCGCGGCAAAGCAAGGGACGCGGCGGTAAAACCGTCACCCTGGTCAAGGGTGTGCCGCTGGACGGGTTGGCGCTGGCGCAACTGGGCAAGGAACTTCGCAGCGCTTGCGGCTCAGGCGGCACGATCAAGGATGGCGTCATCGAAGTGCAGGGCGACCATCTGGCGCAGGTCATGGCCTTGCTCAGCGGGCGCGGCTGGCCGGTCAAGCAAGCGGGCGGCTGATCCCGGACGACCGCATGCAAGCCGAAGACCTTCAATTGCTGGTGACGCGTGAAATGCCTTTTGGCAAGCACCAGGGCCGGCTGATTGCCGACTTACCGGGCAACTACCTGGCCTGGTTCGCCCGCGAAGGCTTCCCCAAGGGTGAGATAGGTCGCCTGCTGGCGCTGATGCATGAGCTCGACCACAACGGGCTGGCTACCTTGCTCGACCCGCTACGCAAGCCAGCGCGGTAGACTGAAGCCAAAGGTGGCTCAACCGGGGCGAACTGTCCGGGTGGACGTGTTTCAAGCGTTCATGGTGAGCACTCAAACTGAGCCGTTTTGTTTTGGGCGCGCGCTCTATTTTCACCACCAAAATAGACACCTTCGTGATTAGAATCGTGAAAATTCTTTAAGTGCCTTTGGGGGTGAAGGCGAGAACTCAGCAAGGAAGTTTCGTTTGATCATGGGAAGTCAATTCGCAAGGCCGTCATCATTTGCCGACTTGCGCCAGCAGGCGGAAGCCAGGCTGGCGGCAGCGTCCGGCGCTGCGCTGGCGGCGGTGGCGGCGTATGACGACCCGGTCAGGCTGGTTCATGAGTTGCAAGTTCATCAAATCGAACTGCAGATGCAAAACGAAGCCTTGACCGAGGCGCTTCAGCAAGCCGACGTTTTGCGTTCCAAGTACCAGGAGCTCTACGAGTCGGCTCCGGTGGGCTATCTCACGCTGGACAAGGATGGCGTGCTCGTGGAGCTCAACGAGCGCGCGGCTGCATTGCTAGGAGCGCGTGAGTCGAGAGCCAGTGTGCTGGGCCAGCCTCTGCGCAAGTTCGTCAGCCCGGCGTGCGGGCAGCGTCTGGGGGACTTTTTGCAGGCCGTGCTCAACTCAAGCAAAGAGGTGCAGGCCGACCAGCTGGAGTTGAGCGGCCAGGGCGTCATACCGACCTATGTGGACGCGCGTGCCCAGGCCAGCAGCTCGAGCGCTAGCGGTCAGACCCTGATCCGCCTGGTACTGGTTGACGTCACGGCCCTGCGCATGGCCCGTGACGATGTCGTGCGGCATCTCGTGGCGCCGGGCGCCTGAGGCTCTAGAGCGCACCTGCGCCTGGCCGCCCGCGCTAGAGCAAATTGTGTTGCCAGCGGACCTGGCATGGAGCCCCAGAGAGGCCCCTAGAGGCCCAAAGAGCCCCTTTAGTTCCACCATGGACCCCGAGACGGCGCATTTTCTGACGCGCAAGCCAGGGGCTCAGGCGCAACATTGCACGATGGTCCAGTCATTCGCAACATCGCCAGCAGCGGCAAGCACTTTGGCGTCCTGGGTGGCTCCTCGGGCATTTTGGTTCGGGCGAGCAGCTTTTACGCCCTTGAGCCGTGTGCTTACCCGAGCTGAGCGCTTGCCTTGGCGGGCTCGACCCATTGGCCTTGGTGCGGTACTCATGCTGGCGCTGGTTTTGGCCGGCCCCGCTTTGGCCCAGAGGCCTGACGCCTTGCAGGAACGGCATGGTGGGCATGATCCGCGTCAGCGGGGTGGGTCCCAACGTGAACGGCCCGACACCCGGATGCATCAACCTGACGCAGCTCACCCAGGCCAGCGGGATGGCGAACGCGGTGGCGAGCGCTCCCGCCAGGGTCTTGCAGGCGCAGACGGTGAGCGTCCTTCAGTCCGCCAGGGCGGGCGCCAGGGCCAGCTGCGCATCGGTGGCTATTTTCAGGCGCCCGAGCGCGAACAGGCGCCGCAGCTTTACAGGCAGTATTACCCCGGCACACGCTGCCCGCCGGGCTTGGCCCGCAAAGGCAATGGGTGCTTGCCGCCGGGACTGGCCAGGGCTTATGTGGTGGGTCGGCCTTTGCCTCCCCAGGTCATTTTTTATGACCTGCCGCCCCGCTTGGTGGTGGAACTGGGCCTGCCGCCGCCGGGCTACCGCTATGTTCGGGTGGCCGCCGATATCTTGCTCATCGCCGTGGGCACCGGGCTGGTGATCGACGCGCTGCAAGACCTGGCGCGCTGAAGCACCCGCGCCGGTCGCTGCCGGCTGCGCCTGCCTTTGCCCTTATATTCGAGCCGTCCCTTGCCGTTTGTTGGCTCGGGTTGTTGGCCCCGTCGGGTCGGGCGCTGCGGGATTCGTGTTGACTGCCAGGCCGGCGAGCACGGCCCGGTGTTCGTTCAGGGGTGACCGCCGCCGCTGACCCGCTCAAAAAAAGACAGAAAGTCGTCACGATGTTGCTCGAAGCAGAAGATTCGCAGTTGGTGCTGGTGGACTACCAGAGCCTTTTGATGCCGGCTATTTTTGACGGCCCCGGCGTGCTGGCCAATGCAGTGCGTCTGGCGACCATGGCGCAGTTGCTCGCCGTGCCGGTGTGGGCAAGTGCCCAAAATCCGGACAAGCTCGGCCCTTTCATGCAGCCCCTGCAGGCCGTGTTGGATGCGGCTGGCGTCAAGGTGATGCCCAAGATGCATTTCAGCGCTGCGGCCGAAGGCCTGGGTGAGGCCTTGCGGCCGCCGGCGCGCAAGGTTGGTGGCAATGCCCGCAGCCTGCCCAAGCACTTGCAAAAGCCGGCCGTTGCCGAAGCCGAGGGCCGGAGCACGCTGGTCATCGCCGGTTGTGAGGCGCATATTTGCCTGATGCAAACCGCTCTGGACTTGCTGGAAGAAGAGTTTGACGTCTGGGTCGTGACCGATGCCTGCGGTTCGCGCAGCGAGCGTAACCGCGACGCGGCCTTCGACCGGCTGGCCGGCAACGGCGCCGAACTGGTGACCACCGAGATGGTGGCTTTCGAGTGGCTGCGCAGCGCCGAGCACCCGGCTTTCAAGGCGGTCCAGGCCTTGATCAAGTAGCTGCAGCCGCAAGGCGGTTCGGTACCCGGTGGTTTGCTGCAGCGGGGTGGTCCGGACCGGGTCGTGATGCCGGCGGGCGACCAACCGTCGCCGCTTTTCCCCCGCGCTGTAGGTCAGGTCTTTTGCTGTCACAAAAGCTGCTGTCAGCGTAAAGCAAGTCTGTTATCAATAATTATGAATTCAGTCTCGGGCCGGACTTACTTGCTACGAGCCAAAAAAGTAGGAGACAAAACGTGTTCAAGGCATTGCAATTACAAAAAACCGACGCCGGCTTTGCGGCGACCCTCTGCGATCTGGACGAATCCGCCTTGCCCCCCGGCGATGTGCAGGCCCGGGTGGCGTACTCCACGCTGAACTACAAGGATGGTCTGGCCATCACCAATAAGGCGCCCGTGGTCAGGCAGTGGCCTATGGTGGCGGGCATCGACGGCGCCGGCACCGTGCTGTCGTCTTCGCACCCGGACTGGAAAGCCGGTGACCAGTTCATTCACAACGGTTGGGGCCTGGGCGAGACGCGCTGGGGGCTGATGGCCGAACGCGCCAGCCTGCAGGGTGACTGGCTGGTCAAATTGCCAGCGGCCTTCAGCGCCCGCCAAGCCATGGCTATCGGCACGGCCGGCTACACCGCCATGCTCTGTGTGCTGGCGCTGGAGCAGCATGCCGTGACGCCAGACAAGGGTCAGATCCTGGTGACCGGGGCCACCGGCGGCGTGGGCAGCACCGCCGTGGCGCTCCTGAGCCAGCTTGGCTACACGGTGGTCGCGGCCACCGGCAAGGCCTCGGAAGCGGCCTACCTGCAACAACTCGGGGCCAGTAGCGTGATTGACCGCGCCAGCCTGGCAGCACCTGGCAAACCCTTGCAAAAAGAGCGCTGGGCGGGTGTGGTCGATGCCGTGGGCTCCCACACGCTGGCCAACGCATGCGCGCAAACCCTGTATGGCGGCGTCGTGGCTGCCTGCGGTCTGGCTCAGGGTGCCGATTTCCCCGCCACCGTCATGCCCTTTATCCTGCGCAACGTCACGCTCGCCGGGGTCGACAGCGTGATGGCACCACTGGCGCGTCGCCAACTGGCCTGGCAGCGACTGGCGCGCGATCTGGACCCCGCCAAACTCGAAACCATGGTCCAGGAAGTGCCGCTGACCCAAGCCGTCGAGATGGCCGCAGCGCTCATGGCCGGGCAGGTCCGCGGCCGCATTGTTGTCAAGATCTGAGCCTGCTTATTTCCTGCCCATCTTTTGCCCAAATCTGCCCCAAGCGCACCCGACTGTAAAAAACCGGAGTTACCCTATGAGTCAAGCCCCCGCCGTCAGCTATGCCGATTTTTATCGCCAGTCGATCGACCAGCCCGACGCATTTTGGGCCGAGCAGGCCAAACTGATCGACTGGTTCAAGCCCTTTGACCGCGTCTGTAACTACGACAATCCGCCGTTTGCGCGCTGGTTTGAAGGTGGCAAGACCAATTTGTGCTTTAACGCGGTGGATCGCCACCTCAAGGACCGCGCCAGCCAGCCGGCGCTGATCGCGGTCTCGACCGAAACGCTCACAGAGAAGACCTACACCTTCAGCGAACTGCATGCGGAGGTGATGCGCATGGCCGCTTCGCTCAAGTCGCTGGGTGTGCAAAAGGGTGACCGCGTGCTGATTTACATGCCCATGATCGCCGAGGCGGCGTTTGCCATGCTCGCCTGCGCGCGTCTGGGGGCGATTCACTGCGTGGTGTTTGGCGGCTTCGCCAGTGGCTCGCTGGCCTCGCGCATTGAAGATGCGTCCCCCAAGGTGATCGTCAGCGCCGACGCCGGCTCGCGTGGTGGTAAGGCCATCGCGTACAAGCCACTGCTCGATGAAGCCATTCGCCTGTCGGCGCACAAGCCCGATGCAGTGCTGCTGGCTGACCGCGGCCTGGCGCCGATGGCGCTGGTGGCCGGGCGCGACCATTTGTGGGCGGACCTGCGCCAGCAACACCTGGCCGCGCAAGTGCCTTGCGAGGCCATGGACTCCACCGACATCAGCTACACCATCTACACCAGCGGCACGACCGGCAAGCCCAAAGGCGTGCAGCGCGACACCGCGGGCTACACCGTGGCGCTGGCCGCCAGCATGAAGCATATTTTTGATGGTCGCCCGGGGGAAACCTTCTTTTCCACCAGCGACATCGGCTGGGTCGTGGGTCACAGCTACATCGTCTACGGCCCGCTGATCGCCGGCATGGCGACCATCATGTACGAGGGTTTGCCCACGCAAGGCATGGACGGCCAGCCCGACGGTGGCATCTGGTGGCGCCTGGTTGAAAAGTACCAGGTCACCGGCATGTTCAGCGCCCCAACGGCGGTGCGCGTGCTCAAGAAACAAGACCCTGCCTTGCTCAAGAAATACGATCTGTCCAGCCTGCGCGCGCTGTTCCTGGCCGGCGAGCCGCTGGACGAGCCGACGGCCCGCTGGATCAGCGAAGGCCTGAACGTGCCCATCATCGACAACTACTGGCAGACCGAAACCGGTTGGCCGCTGCTCACGGTGGCCAATGGCGTGGAGGCTACGCGCAGCAAGTTTGGCAGCCCGGGCGTGCCCATGTATGGCTACCGCGTCAAGCTGCTGCATGAGAACACCGGCGAAGAGCTCACGCAGCCCAACGAAAAAGGCGTCGTCGTGGTGGAAGGGCCAACGCCGCCCGGCTTCATGCAGACCATCTGGAAAGACGACGCGCGCTTTGTCAACACCTACTGGAAGAGCGTGCCGGGCAAGCTGGTGTACAGCACCTTCGACTGGGGCATCCGTGACGAAGACGGCTACTACTTCATTTTGGGCCGCACCGATGACGTGATCAATGTGGCGGGCCACCGTCTGGGCACCCGCGAGATCGAAGAGAGCATTTCCGGTCATCCCCAGGTTGCCGAAGTAGCCGTGGTCGGCGTGGCCGACAACCTCAAGGGGCAGGTGGCCATGGCCTTTGCCGTGCTCAAGGACCCGGCCCAGGCGCAGGACGAGGTGCAGGCGAAAAAACTCGAAGCCGAGATCATGAAGCGGGTGGACGGCGACCTCGGCGCGGTGGCGCGGCCGGCGCGCGTGCGTTTTGTCACGGTGCTGCCCAAGACGCGCAGCGGCAAGTTGTTGCGCCGGGCGATTCAGGCGGTGTGCGAAGGTCGTGACGCTGGCGACCTGACCACCATGGACGACCCGGCGGCGCTGGAACAGATCAGGGACCGCATGGCCAGTTGATTCTGCACGGGCGCGCGCAGTCTCCTGCGCCTTGCGGGCGCTCTTAATTCGCTCATCACTTATATTTGCGCTAAGCTCCGGCCATGCGCGCCGCGGGTGGCGGGCCTGCGGGAGCTGCGATGTTTGATTTTGCGGATGCTGGTGTTGTGGCCCGGGCTGCTCGCCCGGTGCTGTCGGGTTCCGGCCTGGGCGCGCTCGTGCTCGCCGTGAGCGGCCTCCTGGTCAGTGGTCAGCCGGTTCAGGCGCAGCCCACAGCGATGAGTCCGCAAGCTGCGCAGCAGGCCAGCCCGGTCGTGAACGTCAAGGCCGAGCGCGTCTCGGCCAGCGCCTGGTACGTGCAAGGTCTCTCTGCCATGGGCAGCAGCGCCAACCAGAACTTCATCTCCAATGCCGGTTTTGTGGTCACGCCTGAGGGCGTGGTGGTGATTGACGCGCTGGGATCGCCGGCGCTGGCCGAGCGCCTGCTGGCCGAGATCCGGCGGGTCACGCCGCTGCCGGTGACGCACGTGATCGTCACCCATTACCATGCCGACCATATTTACGGTTTGCAGGTGTTCAAGGCGCAGGGTGCGCAGATCTGGGCACAAGTGGCTGCCCGCGAGTACCTGCAGTCGGACGCGGCGCGACTGCGCATGGAAATTTCGCGTCAGGAACTGGCCCCCTGGATTGATGAGAACACCCGCCTGGTGCCGCCCGATCAATGGATCAGCGGGCGCACCGAGCTCGTGGTCGGTGGTCGGCGACTGGTGCTAGAGCCGGTGGGGCCGTCGCATACGCCTGAAGACCTGGTGGTCTACCTGCCGGATGAAAAAGTGCTGTTTGCCGGCGACCTGGTGTTCAGAAGCCGCATCCCCTTTGTAGGCCAGGCCGACAGCGGACACTGGGTCGATTCCCTCAAGACGCTGCAGAGCCTGGATGTCGCGGTGGTGGTGCCCGGCCACGGCCCCTTGTCGACCGAAGCAGCCAAGGACCTGGCGCTGACCCGCGACTACCTGGTCTACCTGCGCAGCAGCATGGCCGAGGCGGCCCAGAACATGGAGCCCTTTGATTCGGCCTATGAGTCGGCCGACTGGAGCCGCTTTGAGCATCTGCCGTTGTTCAAGGCAGTCAACCGCATGAATGCTTACAACACCTATCTCTTGATGGAGCAGCAGGCCAAGTAGCGTGCCGACGCTTGGCGCGCAAGCATCCGGCAAAATAGGCTCACTTGTTGAAGCCAGTATTTTTAATGATGGACCTGCCCTCATGACTTTGAAGACACGAGCCTTCGCCGGCTTGGCGTTGTGGATCGCCTGCGCTTTGGCCCGGGCGCAGGTGCCTGCGATTTTTGAGGGTGCCGACCTGGCGTTGGGTGAGCGGCTGATCGCGCAGAGTCAGTGCGTGGCTTGCCACCAGCGTCGGGTGGGCGGCGACGGTTCGGCCATTTACAGGCCCGCCGGTCGCATCAGCGCTGCGGGGGCTTTGCGCGGCATGGTCGAGCAGTGCAACCAGGAGCTGAACTTGACGCTCTTTCCTGAAGAGGTCACGGCCATCAGCGCGGTACTCAACCGGGATCACTACCGCTTTAGATGAGGCGCGCTGGGGGCGGTTCGGGTCTTGTGGCTTGCTTTTTTGAGGTGCTTGTCGGTTTGGCAGGTCGGCGCAACCCCAAGCGCCGAGCCGGGTGCAAGGCGTTCTAAGGGTAAGTCCTAGTTTTGCAGGGTCGTTTGTTCAATACATTAGTAAATGCGAATATATAAATTAATGAAGAGCTGGGCTCGTCCTCATCTTGCGTGCAGGGTGATGGAGGCGTA
>CAIMVC010000050.1 GCA_903844825.1 uncultured Burkholderiales bacterium
GGATGGTGTCCGTGATCAGGTGCAGCAGGTCGTGGTCTTTGAGCAGGGCCGGGTATTCGCCAAAAATCGCACTGGCTTCCGGATTTTCGATGTGCGCCTCTAGCGCTACCGCCCCCTCGCTTTTGAGCGTTTTCATGATCTTGGAGACCACGAAAATGGTGTTGAGGTAGTCGTCTTTTTTGTACTTGGGGCCTTTGAACACTTTGCCCAGGCCCGCGAAAGCGCCCTTGACGGTGTCCATGCTGTTGCCAATGAGCATGGCGGCAACCGCTGCGCCGCCGATGATGAAGGTTTCAACCGGTGCGGCTTTGATGATGGGCGCCATGCTGCCGCCGGCCATGATGAAGCCGCCAAAGACGCAAACGAACAAGACCACTAAACCGATGATCGCTACCATGACTTTTCCCGTTTTCGTTCGCGCATATGTCTGCGCAAGGGTCTTAAACTGTTAACTAAGCGCTACTGTAACTCGGAGCTGAGCAGCCCGGGCGTTTGACGCACTTTAAAACCTGAATTCGGCCGCTGGGCGCGGCCGGGGGGCTGCCGAGCCAGGTCGCTGGCGAGGCGAAAGAGCCAAGCGGACCCGATGTCCGGTTGGTGCGAGCAAAAACGCCAGCGGTCTGAAACTGCAGACCAGCGGCCGCGCAGCGCTCTCAAAGCGGAACTGAGGTGTTCCCTGCGCCCCACGCCTTGATTCATTTGACGTTCCATTCGGGTATCAGTGGCCAACTGCCGGCTTCAGGTTAAAACCCTTGTCGATCGGCTGACTTGGCGGGGAGCCGGCCGCTGGCTCCCGGGTGCCGGTTCGGTTCAGTGGTGCGAAGACAGGGCCGATGCGGGCAGCAAGGAGGGAACCTGGCGCCAGGCTTCGCGCACTTCCGACATCAGACCATGTACTTCGCGCAGTGCGGTCAGGTCGTTGCGCACATTGATGTGCAGCAGGCGACGCGTGGTGTAGCTGTAGAGTTCGTTGAGGTTTTTAGCCAGGTCGCCACCTTTTTCAAAGTCCAGGGCGCTTTGCAGGCCGAACACGATGCGGTTGGCGCGGGCCAGGCATTTTGCTTTTTCTTCGATGGCGTTGCGCTCGATGTGACCGTGGGCTGTCATCAGGCTGTCCAGCAGACCGTCAAACAGCATCTGAATCAGCTCAACCTTGTTGGCAACGGCTGCCTGGGTGGCTGCGCTTCCGGCGCCGTAGCTCTCAAGGGCTTTGAAATTAACTCGCATGTCGGGTGCTCCTGAATGAATCTGTGACACTCAAGGTATCGGCGAGGGCGCCAAAAACTTGAGGGCTCAACGCATCACAAGTGCGGCTTCGCTGCAAAGTTCTGCAAGCCAGGCTGGCCGGCGTCTCCCAGCGGCCAGGCAGCCTGGCGCATTCGGCCGGCCGAGGGGCGTCTTCAGCCCTTGCTGCGAGCCTTGCCGGAGGGGGGCTCGGCTATTTGCAGGGTGGTGCGCAGCTTTTTGACTACAGCGCTCAGGAGCTGGCTGACCCGCGACTCGGTCACGCCCAGGACTTCGCCGATTTCTTTGAGATTGAGCTCTTCGACGTAGTACAAATTCATCAAAAGCTGGTCGCGCTCGGCCAACTCGCCAATGGCGCCGGCCACCGCGCCCATGAATTGCGCGTGTTCGACGATGGCGTCGGGTTGCTGGGAGCTGTCGTCGGCAATGTTCATGACCTCGTCGGTCATGACTTCCATCGAATAAGTCTCAAAGCGCTTGGCCTGACCGCGTTCCTTGTGGAAGGTGTCAACGTCTTTGCCGATGTGGTTGGCGAGCTCGGCCTGGGTCGGGGTACGTCCCAGCTCCGAGGCCAGCTCGTCGGTGGCTTTGCTGTGGCTTTTGTTGAAGGCCACGGCCGAACGCGGAAGAAAAGACAGGCGCCTGACTTCGTCCAGGATGGCGCCGCGCACGCGGCTGTGGGCAAAGTTTTCAAACTCGATGCCCTTGGTCGGGTTGTAGGCCCTGGCCGCTTCGAGCAGGCCGATCATGCCGACCTGGATGAGTTCATCGAGCTCCATGAAGGGCGGCAGCCTGACTTTCAGGTGCAGCGCAACCCGTTTGACCATGCCCACATGCGCCAGGACCAGTGCTTCGTGGTTGTTCTGGACATCTTCGTAAAAACGGGTAGGGCCTGCCATGGTGATCTTCAGTGCGTTCTGCTCTCGGCTTTGGACTGGCCAACGAGGCGTTCGACAAAAAATTGAAGTCCGCCCGAGGCATGCGCAATGGGCGGCAATTGGCGGGTGGCCTCGGCCAGGCGCCTGAAGTCGCGCGAACCGCCGCTACCGGGCGCGTATTCGAGCACCGACTGGTATTTCTTGAGGGCCGACAAAATCAGCTCGTCGTTTTCCACCGTGCCCAGGTAGCCGATGCTCTGGCCCAGGAAGCGTGCGCAGACCTGGTTGATCCGCTCGTAGAGCTGGTGGCCTTCTTGCTGGCCCCCCATGGCGTTGGGAATCAGGTAAATCTCGTCAACGCCAAAGTCCTGCAGCAAGACCTTGATGGTGCCGTAAGCGTCGGCAATCGAAGAGGGGTCGTCGCGCACGACGATGAAGCGCCGCGGGCAGGCCTGCATGAAGGCCAGTACCGCAGGCGAGATGCCGGCGGCCATGTCGACGATCAGGTAGTCGATGTCGTCGTCCAGGGCGCTGAAGGCCTGCACGATGCTGGCCGCCTGCAGGCCGCTGAGCGCCGCCATTTCGTGCATGCCCGAGGCACCGGGTACCAGGCGAACGCCAGCGCGCGAGGTGACAGTGATTTCTTCCAGCGTTTTTTGGCCGCTCAAAAAGTGGCTCAGGTTGTAGGGGCACTGGCAGCCTAACGCGATTTGGGCGTTGGCCAGACCCAGGTCGGCGTCCAGCAGCATGACGCGCTCCCCCATCATTTGCAGGGCCACGGCCAGGTTCACGGAGACCGTGGTTTTCCCGACACCGCCCTTGCCGCTGGCGATGCCAATCACCTGGGTCGGTTTAAGCTTGTTCATGCTGCCCTTTTACGGGTGGCGGTCTTGCGTTGCTTGAGGACCTGCACCGTGCTCAGTTCTGGCGCGTTCTGGCCCTCCAGGCTGGCCGGTTCAATGGTCAGGCTGTTGTCGGAAGGGGTCAGTTGCAAGGGTGCCAAGGCCAGATCAACGAGTTGAGGAAGGGAGAAGTTGTGAATCAGGTCAGTCGTCCGGCCGCCGTCGCTGGCACCGCTTAGACCGATGGCATTATCACTGAGGAATTGCAACAAGGCCCAAGGTTGGCTCGACTCGTCGAGTTTGCTGAGCATCAGGCTCTTCCAGGGCACATCCCCGGTGGTCAGCACCCGACGCAGGGTGACGCTGGAAGCGTCAGCGGGCATCACGGCGTGGCAGTGGCAAGCGGGATTGACGGCCAGCACTTCGGCGACGCGCTCGTTCATTTGCACACCGGCGGTGTCAATCAGCACCAGACGGCGATGCGACAGCTCGTCGATCAGCAGGCGCAGGGTTTGTGCATCGTTGGCGCGAAAGCATTCCACGCCCAGCTGGGCACCGAGCATTTGAGTCTGGCTCCACGCACCGGCACGCATGTCCTGGTAGCTGATCACAGCAACCTGCTCGGCGCCGTGCGTTTGCTCGGTGTGGCGGGCCAGGCGGGCAATCATCAGGCTTTTGCCGGAGCCGGACGGGCCAGCCAGCAGATGCACACCCTTGGTCGGCAAGGCAACGGCCTTGCGCTTGAGGGTGTGGGTGAGTTGGGCGCGCAGCGCCTCGATGCCGTCGGCCGCGTTATCAATGTCCTTGAGGGTGTCGACCAGCAGCGTGCGCAGGCCGTTCGGAACACCGGCCTCGCTCAGTGCCTGGACCAGCGGCGCCACGCCTGAGGGCATGTTCAGGCCGCTTTGCCAGCTGGCGGTTTGCTGGCTCAGGCGAAATTCGCGGCGCAGCGCAGCGAGTTCGTCGCGCACCATGTCGACAATCTCGCGGCTGCGCAGGTAGTCACGGGCGTCCTCTTGCTCGGTGCTGGCGCTCAGAGCAGCGGGGCGCTGCTGAACCTGCGTCAGGGTGTGATGAAAATCTTCTGCGGCAGCGGGCGTGGCCAGGGCTTTCACTGGCGCATTCACCGAGGCGCCGAGGGCCATGTCCAGCGCCGGCGTGTGCACGGCCAGGACCTGGCTGGCGAAGGGCGCAGCCAATACCGGCGCTGCCAGCGGCTCGGTGGCGGCCATGGGCGTCGCTGGTTTGGCAGCGAGCGTGAAGGTGGCGGCAGGCGCTGGGGTGCTGGCGGGCGCCGGGGTGGCTGCCGAGAGCGTCATGTCATCGTCCTCTGCCACCAACTCGATGGCCACCACCAGTTCGGTCTGGCCGTTGACCTGGTGGTTGGAGATCACCAGCACATCGGGGCCGTACAGGGCGATGGCCTGGTCGGTGGCGCTGCGGGTGTCACGGGCGAGGATGCGTTTGAGTTCCATGGTGTGCTCTTCTTTTAACTGCTAGGTAATCGGTTGTTCTGGCGTGTCGTGTTCGGCGGGGCCGCGGCTTACTTGGGCTGCTCGGCGTGTACCGTGTGGATCACTTTGACCATCTGGTCTTCCGGAATTTCGCTGTAAGCCAGGATGGTGAGATCGTTGACCCGAAAGCGCGCGGCTTTGGACAGCCAGGGGCGAATCGCCGGGGAGACCACCAGCACGGCGGGATGGCCTTGCTCTTCGACCGAGCGGGCACCCTGACGCAGCGCGCCAAAAAGACGTTCGGCCAGACCGGGTTCGAGCACCATGCCCTGGTTGCCACCGTTTTGCTGCAGCACGCTGTGCAGCAATTGCTCCAGGCCTGGGTCCAGGGTGATAACCGACAGGCTGTTCTTGTCGTCGACCAGGCTCTGCACAATCATGCGGCCCAGCTTGGGGCGGATGATGGCGGTGAGTTGCTCGGGGTCCTGGGTGCGGGTGCAGGCTTCTGACAGGGACTCGACGATGGTGCGCATGTCGCGGATCGAGACTGACTCGCCCAGCACGTTTTGCAGGGTGCGGGTGACCACGCCCAGGGACAGCTTGCCTGGCACCAGGTCTTCGACCAGCTTGGGCGACTTGGCGGCCAGCTTGTCGAGCAGTTGCTGGACTTCGTCGTGGCTGAGCAGGTCGGCGGCGTTGTCGCGCAGCACTTTGTTGAGGTGGGTGGCAACGGCCGTGGCGGCGTCGACCACGGTGTAACCCAGGGTACGGGCATGGTCGCGCTGGGAGGGGTTGATCCAGATCGCATCCAGACCAAATGCTGGCTCACGGCAGGGGAGGCCTTCGAGCGTGCCGTACACCTGACCGGGGTTGATCGCCATTTCCCGGCCGACCTTGATCTCGCCGCGACCGCGCACCACGCCCTTGAGCACGATGTTGTAAGAGTCCGGGTCAATCGTCAGGGCATCGCGAATGCGCACCGGCTGGATCAAAAAGCCCAACTCGACCGAGAGTTTCTTGCGTACACCCTTGACGCGCGCCATCAACTGGCCACCCGTGTCGGGGTTGACCAGCGGGATCAGGCCGTAGCCAATTTCCAGGCCGATCAGGTCGACTTGGTCGACATCGTCCCAGTCCAGTTCCTTGGGCACATCCGGCACGCCGGGCGACGATTCCCCGGCAACGGCCACGGGCTCGGCATTTTTCTTCAGAATCATGAAACCGATACCCGCGGTTCCGGCGGCCAGCAGCAGGAAAACCAGGTGCGGCATGCCGGGCACCAGACCCAGAATGGCCAGGATGCTGGCCGAAATGAAGAGGGCCGCGGGGTTGGCGAGCTGGCTCGTGGCCTGCTCGGTCATGGACTCGGAGGTGGTCACCCGGGTCACGATGATGGCCGTTGCCAGCGACAGGAAGAGGGAAGGAATCTGGGCGACCAGGCCGTCACCAATGGTCAGCAGCGTGTAAATGCGGCCGGCTTCGGAAAGTGACAGGCCGTGCTGGCCCACGCCGATGGCCAGGCCGCCGACGATGTTGATCACCAGCACCAGCAAGCCCGCCACGGCGTCGCCGCTGACGAATTTGGAGGCACCGTCCATGGAGCCGAAAAAGTCCGATTCCTGCGAGAGTTCTTCGCGGCGCTTTTTGGCTGTTTCCTGGTCAATCACGCCAGCGTTCAGGTCGGCGTCGATTGACATTTGTTTGCCAGGCATGGCGTCCAGGGTAAAGCGGGCGTTGACCTCCGAGACGCGGCCGGCACCCTTGGTCACCACGATGAAGTTGATGATCATCAGGATGCCGAAAATGATGAAACCCACCACATAGTTGCCGCCAATGACGATGTGACCGAAGGCCTCGACCACCTTGCCGGCAGCGCCTTCACCTTCATGACCGCTGACCAGAATGACCCGGGTCGAGGCCACGTTCAGGGCCAGGCGCAGCATGGTGGCAAATAGTAAAACGGAGGGGAAGGACGAGAACTCCAGCGGCTTCTTGGTGCCGATGGCGATCATGATGATCAGCAAGCTGCTGGCAATATTGAACGTGAACAAGATGTCCAGCAGCCAGGCCGGCAGCGGCAGCACCAGCATGGCCATGATCAGCAGCACCAGCGCCGGAATGCTCAGGCCGGCCATGCTGATTTGCGACAGGTTCTGTCGGATGTTTGACAGGCTTAGTGTGGTCATGAATGGTTAAAATTCGTTTTGTTTGTAAAAACAGGCGCTGAATCGAAAATCGACAGTGAATGCAGGGAGGGTGAGCAAGCTCTGTGCCACGCAAAACCGACAGGTCCGCTGAAGGCTGCAAAAGCAGCGCCCAAGCGCCGGTTTACGCCAGGGCTGACAGCGTGTCCAAAGCGGCAAACATTGGCCGGTCACGGTTATTGCTTAGGGGAAAGCACCCGATCCCGGACCTTTTTCTTACCCAATGCAATCACCTATGGACGCCAAACCGATTTCCCTTGCTTCAACCCCTGCCTCGGCAGCCGTCAGCCCGTCTGAGTCAGCAGCCAGTGCGTCCGGTGCCGCCTTGCGCGGCGCCGAGTTCGCGAACGTGTTTGGCCGCCTGATGGGTCAGCCAGAGCGGCAAGAACTTGCCGCTGGCGGCCTGCAAGCGATGGCCATCGGCCCTCAGATGCAACTGATCACTGGCGCCGACCCCATGCCCGACCCCAGCAGCCTGGCGGCGTTTGCCCGCAGCCAAGGGCTCGATGAAGCGACCGTCACCGCTCTGTTCGGGCAACCCGTCGGCCAGGTCTCGACCGGCGAGATGCTGGTGACGGCGGTCGCGGCACTGCCTGCCTTGAGCTCCCTGATGGCCCCCGGAACCCCGCAGACACCGGCGGAGGGCGAGCCCGTCATGACGCCAGCGGCGTTGGCCGCCGCGCTGGCTTGGGGCGCGCGCTCGCCGCTGGGAAGCAAGACGCTCCCCGACTCGATCTTGGCGACGACCGGTAAGTCTGAGCCGAAGCCCGACTCCCTGGGCGAAGCCGGTGTTACGGTACTGCCTTCGGGCGATGCCAGCGGCCTGGTGTTGAGTCTGACGGCGCTGGCCAACCGGGATGCCCTGGGCGCGCCAGGGCTCTTGGGCAACGGTTCCACGCTGATGACGGCCGGTCATCTGGCCGCAGCCCAGAACCAGGGCCCGCTTGCCCTGGGGACCGATGCACCTGAAGTGCCTGGACTCGCCGGCGTGCGCGTCAGCCAGCTGGCCTGGCAGGTGAGCCAGTCGCCCGTTGCCGCTGGCGCGGCCGGCGGCGTTGGCACCGTGGACGGCATCGTCACCGACAGCGCCGTCATGCAAGAAGCGGCCCGTCTTCGCCTGCAGCCGGCGGAAGACCTGACCCGGCGCCTGGCGGCCATGTCGGGCACGGGGCAGCAGGCGGTCTGGGGCAATGTGGCGGGGGCGGGCAGCGCTCTGAGCGAACGCCTGGACCTGCGCCAGCTATTGGGGGCCGATGCTTCTTTGACCGATGTATTGACCTCGGCAGACGCCTTGCCCACCGATCTCGAGCGGCCCGAGGGCTTGTCCGGACCGGGCGGCCATGCCGGGCGCACGGGCGCGACTTTCTCGCTGCCGGTCGCCGAGGCCGCGCAGCCAGCCAGCCAGCTGGCGCAGCGTGCCGAGCATTACGAACAACTCGCCGATCGCCTGGGTCAGGCGCTGGCGCAGCGCTTGCAGTCCCAGATCGAGCGGGGCGAGTGGAAGGTCCAGCTGCGCATGGACCCGGCCCAGCTCGGGCGCATTGATCTTGAACTGGACATGCATGCGGGCGGACTGGATGCAGTCTTTCGCTCCGACAATCAGGTCACCCGCGATCTGATTTCACAGGGCATGTCGAAGTTACGTGACAGTTTGTCCCAGGCAGGCACGGCAGTTGCTAATGTGTGGGTGCAAGGTGATTCTGGCCGGCAGTCTGGCGGAAATCCGACACCCGGGCGTAATCCGCAGGATCGAGGCGGTGCCGACAATTCCGTCAGCCTGGGCGCGCCAATAGCGGCTGCGGCGGCCCCGGCGTCGGCCAAAATCGCCGGCGCGGACGGCTGGGATATGCTGGTCTGAGCGCCCCCGTTGAGGCCCGCACCATGAAACATGTTTTTTCGATTCGACAAAGTGAGGTAGTCCATGGCTGAAGAAGTCGTTGCAGAGCAAGCCGAGAGCAAGCCCAAGTCCCCGATGATCAAGATCATCCTGGCGGTAGTGGTGCTGCTGTTGCTGGTGGCCGGAACGGTGGTGGGAACCTTGTTTCTCACTGGCTTTTTCAAGCCCAAGCCGGAACTGACCGCCGAGGAAAAACTCGCCGCCGGGGAGCAGGGGGCGGATGCTGGCCATGGCGACAAGAAAGACGGCAAAAAAGACGGCAAGGACGGCCCTCCTGGCAAGTTGACCAAGAAGTCGCCCGAGTTGACCCGCTTTGATTTCAATTACCTGCAACTCGAGCGCGAGTTTTTAGTCAATATCACGGGCTCGAAAAAAGTCATGTCGCTGCAAGTGGCTGTGATGACGCGCTACGACCAGCGCGTCGTCGACAATGTCAAAAAACACGAGTTCGCGCTGCGCTCGGTGATGATGGACGTGATGCGTCAGACCGTCGAGTCAGACATCGCCAAACCGGACTTCCGGGTCGAGCTGGCCAAGAAAATTCGCGACTCGATGAATTCTTTGCTGGAAAAATACGAAGATTTCGGCGGCATTGAAGAAGTTCTCTTCACGTCCCTGATCGTCCAGTAAGCTCTTGACCTACAGTTCTGGCTGCCGAACAAAGTCAATTCGACGTCAAATCAAAGCCAGACCAAGTTGATCGACCCGATTTCCTGCCTCCCTTTTACATAGAACATGGCCGATAACCTGCTGTCCCCGGAAGAGCTCATGGCCTTGGCCGAGGGCGTCAATGACGGGAGTATTCCCGTCGACACCGGCTTTAATACCGCGGCCCGGGTCCGAAAGCACGACCTGGCCAGCGAAGACAGCAGCCTGGGTGTGAACGTCGCCTCGGTCGACATGATCAACGAACGCTTTGTTCGCATGTTTCGTCTGGGGCTGCTGGAGATGCTGCGTAGCAGCCCGCGCGTGACGCCAACCCGCGTGCAGATCACGCGCTTTGGCGACTACCTCAAGGGGCTGCAGGCGCCGCTGTCGGTCAACGTGGTGCGCATGAACCCGCTGCGCGGCTACTCTATTGTGGTGATCGACCCGGTGGTGGTCTTTAGCTCGCTGGACAGCTTTTTTGGTGGTTTTGGCCGCGGCGTGGGGCAGTTGCCGCCGACGCGCCTGTTCACGCCGACCGAGACGCGCATCATCAACATGATCATGGACGTCTTTTTTCGCTCGCTCAAGGAAGCCTGGGCGCCGCTGATGGACATCGAGTTCGAACGGGTCAGCTCCGAAATCAACCCCCAGTTTGATCAGATTGCCGACTAAAACGACCTGGTCATCCTGACCCGTTTTGACGTCGAGGGCGGACCGGCCACGCAGGGCTTTATTGATTTGGTGTACCCGTATTCCTCGCTCAAGCCAGTGCGCGACTTGTTGCGCAACCGTGTGCAGACCGGCGACGGCAACGAAGAGTCCGACAACCAGTGGCGGGACGACCTGGGCAGTGCGGTGGACAGCGCCAGCCTGGAAATGCGTGTGCTGCTTGGCGAAATTCAGAGCAGTTTTGGGGCGGTCGAGAACATGCAGCCGGGCGATGTGCTTTTCTTCAAGAAGCCTGAACTGGCGCGCTTGCTGATTAATGATGTGCCGGCTTTTGACGTGCAAGTCGGCGCTTTGGGCACGCAAACGGCCGTGCAGATCGAAAACGCCGTGATTCCTGGCAGGCAGTGACCCCAGGCTAACTATTTTCAGGACAGAAACATGAGCGATGAAACCCCCGTCAGCCCCGCCGGCACCGATGCCGCAGGCCAGATCAACCCCGACGTGTTGCAAAACATCACCGTCACGCTGTCGGTGGAAGTCGGCCGCGCGATGATCAAGATCCGCGACCTGATGCGGCTCACGCAAGGCAGCGTGGTCGAGCTCGACCACATTGCCGGCGAGCCGCTGGACTTGCTGGTCAACAAGACGGTGGTGGCGCAGGGCGAGGTGGTGCTGGTCAACGACCGTTATGGCATTCGCCTGACCCGTGTGGTGCCGGCCTCAGAACGCATGAAAAACCTCTGAGCCATGGCCCCTGGAATTTCAGGTATGGACGTCTTTCGCGCGGTCGGCGGCCTGGTGCTGGTGCTGGCCCTGCTGGGCGGGTTCTTGTGGATGCTGCGGCGCATGCAGACCGGCCTGCGGCCCGGTGGCCTGGCCCGGCGCATGCAGGTGCTTGAAGTCGTGAGCGTCGGCCCGCGTCAAAAAATTGCACTGGTGCGCGTCGGTGAGCGCGAGGTGCTGGTCGGCGTCTCGCCCAACCAGCTCACCGCCCTGGGCAGTTGGCCGGGCGCCGCCGAGGCGATGCCCGCGCCCGACTCTGGCGCCGCGTCGCCGCGCAAGTTCAGCCTGGAGACCCCCGATGCGCCGTAATATCTGGATCATCTTGTTGCTGGTCCTGCCACTGGCAGCCTGGTCGCAAGGGCTGCCGATGGTCAATGTCAATGCCGGCGCCAAAGGCACGCAGTACAGCGTGACGCTGCAACTGCTGGCCTTGATGACCACGCTGACGCTGCTGCCGTCCTTGCTGCTGATGATGACCTCGTTTGTGCGCATCATCATCGTCATGTCGCTGCTGCGCCAGGCCTTGGGCACCGGCCAGACCCCGCCGAACATTGTCATGGTCGGGCTGGCCCTGTTCCTGACCTTGTTCATCATGCAGCCGGTCCTCAATGATGTTTACCAAAACGCCCTGGCCCCTTACATGCAGCAGGGCATGAATGTCGACAAGGCGCTGGCTGCGGCCGAAAAGCCGATCCGGGACTTCATGATGAAGCAGACCCGCGGTGACGATATCGCGCTCTTCATGCAAATCGCCCGCAAGGGTGAGCCGCTGAGTCCGGCGTCCGTGCCTTTCACCACGCTGGTGCCGGCCTTCATTACCTCTGAGCTCAAAAGCGCTTTCACCATCGGGTTTTTGATCTACATCCCGTTTGTGGTGATCGACCTGATCGTCGCCAGCGTGCTCATGTCCATGGGCATGATGATGCTCTCGCCGATGATGATTTCGATGCCTTTCAAGCTGATGCTGTTTGTGCTGGTCGATGGCTGGGGGCTCATCATGGGCTCCCTGGCTGCGAGTTTTGTGACC